>NJBO01000002.1:199587-265500 GCA_005223075.1 candidate division TA06 bacterium B3_TA06
AACCGTGTTGTCGCGATGTCCAATTATTGCAATGACACGGTCATTGCACTCCAAACTTTTCGTTATTTGTCATTGCGAGCCCGCTTGTCTTTTCGGGCCGACTTACGCGAAGTTTCTTTATGGAGTGCGACAACCGTGTTGTCGCGATGTCCAATTATTGCAATGACACGGTCATTGCACTCCAAACGAGTCATTAAACGTAGGGGCTGACGTTCGTAGCGCTTGGCTGCGTGCTTTGCGTCAGGTCCGCCCGATTCTTTTTACTAGTGGACTTTATTTAGAAGCTAGGCCAAGAATATTTCTTATCTAGCCGTAGATTTTCTTCATCAAAGGACGGGGAGCTTTCCCCAGCCTGTCTACTATTCTTTCTAACGACAAAGTGGTGATGAGGTTCGGTCTCGCAACAGATTCCTTGATAAGTCCACATTTAACGCTTTCTTGTGTGCTTATGTGGACATCATAATTATCCATTCGGTCTATACGCGAACTGATAGGAACCACTACAAAAGCAGATTCTCTGGTATTGAATTCTACGGTCGAAATGACTAATACCGGTCTTTCTTTGACAGGAACAGTTTTGATATATCCCTCATGGATGTCCCTGGTATAAGGCACCTTCGCTATAAGGACATCTCCAGGGGATACGTTCATAGGGGTCTGCGTTTTTTGTGGTCAATAATGTCTTCTTCTTCTAGCCAAGACTCATAAGCTTTGCTGCTGATTGAGGCGATAAAAAATTCCTCGTCGGTGGCTTCTTCATAGATAACATCCTGCGAGAGTGTGATGTTGAATTCGCAATACGTTTCTGCTGCTATGTATTGAAGTTCTGACGTTTCTAACCCAGATTCTGGGATCGTTTTGCTGTTCACTAATTGAGTTACAGTCGTTCCCGAAGGAGGCATCACTTTTCCTTTCTTGTGATCTCAATTTTACGTGAACCTACTAATTGATGGGAAACTAAGAACTCGATTGTATACACACCGGGTTTTGGGAAAACCATGCCATTTATAACAAAATTGAGTTCAATTGTGGCGAATTTATCTTGAAAAACAACCGGTTCTTGAATTTGAGCAAGCACGTTTCCCTCTGGATCCAAAAACTTAAGCATCCCTTTTGTCTCTCCTATGTAGTTCGTTAATGAGACATAAACGTGCATACGGGCGTGGCGAGTGGGGAAAGCAGACACTTTAATCGAGTTAAATAGCCCCATCAGAGATAGCTTGCGAGTGTTTTCCTCTCTAATAATATTATCACAAATCACAATCGCCTGGCAAATTGGCGCCATACTGGACTTCTTTTTAGGCATCGTGAAAAAGTATAGTGGCTTCGAGTTCACTGTCAAGCCCCACTTTCATGGCTCAAGAAGCATTCTTTCATGCATGGTTAAAATCTAGTCAAAACCGTGAAGAGTGCAATATAAACCTGACGATTTGTTTCCTATTGACTACAGCCGTTTGCTCCGTAAACTGCGTAAGTGAAGCCTTCGGTTCTTTTAATCAACACCTACAAAGCGGCGGACGATAAACGGATGCCCAACTATGTTACCTGGTTGGAACCTCACTTTGGGGTTACGACCGTTTACGTTGATGAACTTAAATCCCCGGATGTCTCCGAAGACGCCATCGTTGTCACCGGCTCGGAGTGGCAGATTGCGAGCGATCCTATCCCTGAGATAATCACCAAGCTCTATCTTGAGACGCAGAAACCACTCCTCGGCATCTGCTGGGGGCACCAGACCCTTGCTTATGCCTGGGGTGCCAAGGTCATCCGCAAGAACCGCTTCATCGAGCGCGATGAGGTCATCCGGGTCATGAAGACCGAGGAGCTGCTTGAAAACATGGGGCTTTTCTTCACCGCCAACGAGTCGCACTACGAGCACGTGGTGAAGGATAAGAACCTTGCAAAACACTTCGAGGTTTTAGCCTACTCAGACAGCTGCAAGGTTGAGGTCATAAGGCATAAGGAGAGACCTCTTTGGGGGGTGCAGTTTCACCCGGAGCGCTCAGGTGCTACAGGCCGTCGGCTTGCCGCCAACTTTGCGCGGATCGTGGCGAATCCCCTCGGTCTCTAAGGGACAAAGAAACCGCAGATTGAAACTCGTTTCACTCGTTTCCCTTCGGGACGCCGATTACACGGATTGAATTGAATCCTTTTAGTCCTGGATTAATCTGTGTCATCTGTGTACTCCTACGGAGAGAACGACTCCCAGGAGTTCTCATCTGCGGTTAAGAATCAATCTGTGGTTTGCCTTGACACGTCCCAAGGCGCTCATATACTCCCTCATGCGTAAGAAATCAATTCCGTTCGTACTTTTCGTACTTGCCCTCGGTTCACTTGCCTGCGGGGGTAAGCTGGGGATTAAGGATGCACGGATTGCGCCGTCCGAGGACTGGATGGGCATATATATAAATAATGCCAAGATCGGCTACGTCTACTCCAGGCAGGAGATCAAGGGGAATAGCTACCGGTTTACCCAGAAATCCACGATGAGGTTTGAGCTTTTAGGCTCGGACGAGACGTTCGCCACCACACTGGAAGCCGTGACCGATAAGGATCTGAACCTTGAGGAGTTTACCTTTGACATCTCTTCGCGGCAGCACACGTTCTACGCGGAGGGTAAACGCGAAGGCGAGGTGATAAAGGTGAAGATCGAGACCGCTGGACGTGTAGAGACCAAAGAGATTCAGGCAAAATACGCCCTTATCTCGCCTGCGCTTGCCCCCTGGGTGACGACACGCTCGCCAAAGCCCGGGGACAAGCTGACCGTTACCGTATTCGAGCCTACCTTGCTTAAGACCCTGCCTGTCTCGATCAAGGTGATTGCACCAGAGACCCTTCTGCTCGATGGTGTCCGGGTTCCCACCTTGAAGATGGAGATGCGTATGATGGGGCTTTGCTCAGAGGTGTGGCTGGATTCTACAGGTGCGAGTGTGAAGGAGATCCAGCAGCCCGGGATCGTTATGGTGCGCGAGCCTCGCGAGAAGGCGCTTGAAGCTGTCTCCGGCGCTGCAAAGCTTGATCTCTTAAGCTTCTTCGCGGTAAGGTCTGATTCGGCTATCGCGGGCCCGCGTGGTCTGAAGGAGCTTAAGCTGCGAGTCGAGGGTCTAACCCGGCGCGAAGACCTTATAGTCTCTTCAACTACACAGAAGGCAAAATGGATTGAGGAGGGTGTGGAGCTTACCATAACCCGGCCTGATACTGTCAAGATTGGACGATCCAGCATACCCCAGAAGTCGCCTCGTGAGTTCCTTGGCTCCAGCTTCTACATACAAGCAGAGGATCCTCAGATCAAACGAACAGCCAGCCGGATCGTGGGAGATGAAACTGACGCGATGAGTGCTGCTGCAAAGCTAGTGAACTGGGTCTATGCGAATCTCAGAAAGCGCGCCACTGCATCGGTCCCCTCAGCAGTCGAAGTATTAGAAACTCGTGAAGGCGACTGCAACGAGCACGCCATACTTCTGGCCGCCCTAGGAAGAGCCGCAGGAATCCCGACAAAGATCAATGTAGGACTTGTCTATCTTGACGGAGCCTTCTACTACCACGCCTGGAACTCCTTCTGGATCGGCGAGACCTGGGTTCCGGCAGACGCCACCTACGGTCAGTTGCCTGCAGACCCCACCCATGTTCAACTGCACGAGGGCGAGCTGGGCGAGCAGGCACGGGTGCTCTCGGTGGTTGGCGAGATTGAAATAGACGTTATCTCTTACAGGTAGCCTTGGTTCTCATATTCCTTCTCTTTGCTCAGCCTCTGCAAAAACCCGCGAGGCAGGAGGTTGTGAGGGAGGCGGTGGGACGGGACTCGGTTGATCAGGACACGGCTTATCAGGATACGATCAGAGGTGGGGTGTCTCAGGTCAGGTTCAAAGCCGATACGATCATCTTCTACACCGATACAAAGAACGTGCTTCTATTGCATAACGGTGAGGTAACCTATGGCGATTTGACTGTTTACTCCGACTCCATACGGTTTTCAACCCAGAAGAGACTCCTTTCCGCATTCAAGGGAGCAAAGCTTAGATCTTCAAGCGACAGCCTGATAGGCGAGCAGCTGGACTACGCGGTCGAGACCCAGAAAGGGGTAATGACTGAGGGACGCACGCAGATAGAGAAGGGCTACTTCGCAGGTCAAGGCGTCTGGCTTGTCGAGGAGAACACCATCCACATCACCCGCGGCTATTACACGACCTGTGAGCGCTACCCGCCGCACTATGATTTCTATGGCAGCGAGCTTAAGGTGATTTTGAATGATATGGTCATCTCCCGACCTATCATTCTGCGTGTCCGGCGTATCCCGGTGCTGGCCGCACCATTCTGGTATCTACCCATCGGCAATAAGCGTAAATCAGGACTTATGCCCTTCAAGTTCGGTCACAGCGATGAGGAAGGCTGGTTTACCAAGATGATCCGCTACTACTGGGTAACGAACGACTACTCGGATGCCTTGTTTTCGCTTGATATCTTTACTCGCAAGGGATTCAGGCCCGGCGTACTCTTTCAATGGCGCTACGGTCCCAGGGGCGCGGAGTACGCGGCTGGAAGGTTTAGCGCCAATTACATCAACGAAACAGACACCCGGAAGCAGCGCTGGACGCTTGCCTTAAACAACACAAGCTACATCCCCGACGGGACCAAGATTACTGCCGTCATAAACTTCCGCAGCGATCAGAGTTACATCATCGAATATATAGAAGACGAGGACAGCCTGACTATGCTTTTGGATCAAAGGACCCGCTCGGATGTATCAATCTCACGAAAGCTCCTTGGCAGACCTACGACCATTTCTGCGTCCCGCGAGGATGACTTAAGAACAGGCTCCTACACAATGACCTTGCCTATCTTCAACTTCTCATGGCCAACTGCAACGCTCTGGGATTTCTTTACCGTAAATTTTGGAAGCTTCGGCGTCAATAACCAGTACCGTCATGACGTAACCCAGATTATAGACACCCTTGGAGATACGTTGGAGACCATCGAGGATTTTCGAACAACCAGGTTCTCACAACCGCTTACCCTGTCATGGAGCTATAATCTCCTTGGTGCCTACACCTTTGGCCAAACCTGGAACGCAGGGCAGAGCCTTACATGGACTCAGGACAGCCTTATCCGAGAAGCTGACTACTCGCTCTCCAACTCCATGGGGACGGAGCTTTCGCGTATCTTCGGGATATACATCCTTGGGATGAACGGGATGCTGCACTCGATAAGACCCACAATCACACACACGATCACCCCGGCAAAGGGGACGATCCATCCCTGGCTGGTGTACCCGCGTTTTGATACCACCCTTGCCTCTCACAGGGTCAATCTGAATATCGCCCAGTCCTTGCAGGCAAAGTTCCGTGCTCGTGGGGATACAACGAGATTCAGGAAACAGGATCTCCTGACTCTCTCAACAGGCATCGGTTACAATCTTCTTACCGACAGCCTGACACCGGCCACGGCCACTATCTATTTGCCTTCAGGTTTACCTGTTCAGGCCAATGTTAACATGAGTTATAACCTCTATACCGACAGCTTCGCCCTTAAAACCTCAGCCAGCGCCAGTGTTGACAAGCTGCTGTTCCCCTTATTCGGGTTGCGGGAAAGGGGAGTAGTAGAAGAAGATACCATAGCCTGGGACAGTCTGGGGATTGAACGTGGGGATACGGCAGCATTTGACAGCATAATGAGGCTGCAGCCCCCGGATAGTATGGTCATAAGTGAGGATTCCCTTTATCGCCCTTACGAGAAGAAGGAGACGTTCCTGGAACGATTCTCAAAAAGCAAGCTTTCACTTGAGAATAGTTGGGGTATTCGTAGCGACTCCCTGGGAGGGGTGGGCAAGTCCGACCACATGGTATCTGCCAGGACCCAGCTGTTCTTACCGTTTGAGATTGAGTTGAATCTGAGCGTGGCTACGAATCTTACCGAGCCAAAGGCCCGCTGGCAGGACTACATAGCGAGCTACAACCTTTCTCTGGTCAAGGGGTTGCACTGCTGGGAGGCGGTGTTCGAGGTTACGCCAAGGGACGGCTTAAGTATGGCACCGGATAACCTCGAGTGGAATTTTTACGTGCGCGTCAAGGAGCTGCCCGACATCCAGTTCGGCAAAGGCATGCTCAGGCAGCTGGGTGAGTAGATAGCGTTGCCAAGCAACGCCGCGGGAACCCCGAATTCAACACCTCTTTGCCACTGAGTAAAAAATCGCAAAGAAGAAATCTCAAGGCACCGTTGCCAACCAAGAGCGGCCTTGCCTCGTCGGTGCAAACTTTAAACCTTGTAAGATTTACTTCTCGAATAGCGAGGCGAAGGCGCCGGGCAACTCCACTATGAACCCCAGATGCCCCTTGCCATTGGTCTCAAAACCTGCTGAGACTATGCCTTTTAACTGCACGTGACTCATGTGAAAATATAAACCCAGCGCGGCTTTTGTCAAGGACACTGATCACCAGCCTTTTCTTAACACCACCAATCTGGCACCTATAATCAAACCCTATGAGCATAAAGACTTACGGAGAAGGTTTTATCCGTTGGTCGTCTTCATAAAATGGAACGGATCATCGTAGGCATCAATTATTCCCAATTGTCTTTGGCGCTCCAGGATTCTTGTTATCGCCTTGGCGTGTATCCTGTCGTGCCAGATGAATCTCCTAAGCACCTTCTTAAGGGTCCAGAGTTCACCATTCTCCTCAAACATCGCTAGATTGTTGTTTTCCATGTAGAAGGCACCCAGCTTTTCCAGACAGCGCTCTCTCGTATCTGCAAAATCTCCATCCATCTCTTCCGTTATTCCTATCCGGGACAAGTAATAGAATTGACAGTTCCTTACATGGTCAAATATTCGTTGTATGGTCGCAGGGTTGTCTCCGTAGAAGGTCTTTCTGATTCTTGATTCATCTATCCAATCCTTGTGCTGAGTGCTGGTGTAAAGTTTGACGAACGTCTCTTTTGAATATCGAGCCAGATCAGCCAGTCTTTTAAACTCCTCCACTCTAATTTCACCCCTATCCGCCTCCAGCAGGATCGCGGTATCCGCGTCCTCGACCACTGCGTTGCTTTTATGTCTCTGGACGATTCGAATCTCATAATCATGTTTTGGTTCCATTCCCAGCCATTTCAAATACAGATCCACTTCCTTCTTAACCTTGTCGAGGGCTTGCCTTTCGGTCTTCCCTCGCACGAAGGCGCCTGGCAACTCCACTATGAACCCCTGATGCCCCTTGCCATTGGTCTCAAAACCTGCTGAGACTATGCCTTTTAACTGCACGTGACTCATGCGAAAATATAAACCCTGCGCGGCTTTTGTCAAGGACACTGATCGCCAGCCTTTTCTTGACACCACCAATCTGGCACCTATAATCAAACCTCATGAGCATCAAGACTTACGGAGAGGCAATACTTCGCAAGAAGGTCGAGCCGGTGACCTCTTTCGATGGAGAGCTTGCCCACATCGCAGCGCAGATGAAGAAGACGATGCAAGAGGTCAACGGTGTCGGTCTGTCGGCAAACCAGGTTGGTTTCGATAAGGCTCTGTTTATTGTGAAGTTGAGTGATGAGACGTACGCATTCGTAAACCCTGAGCTTACCCCCCTATCAAACGAGACCAATAAGACAGAGGAGGGATGTCTCTCCATCCCCGGGGTGTGGGTTGATGTCGAGCGCTACCTTAAGGTGCGTCTTAGCGCCAAGAACCTTGAGGGCGAAACCATAGAGCTGGAGCTTGAAGGACACCTAGCACGGGTGATACAGCACGAGGTGGATCACCTTGCAGGGGTGTTGATCATTGATCGGATCGGGCCGGACGAGCGGCGTCGCATCGCCGATCAGTTGGAAGAGATCAAGAACAAAGCGTCATAAGATCTTGGAGGGTTGATGGCCAAAGCGTTTCTTTTCCCGGGACAGGGCTCACAATACGTGGGGATGGGTGCCGATCTATACGAGACTAACGAATCACTGAGATCGATATATCACTCAGCAGACCAAGTAAGCGGTCTGGAGATCACAAAAACCATGTTCGAGGGTCCTGAGGAGGCGCTCAGAAAGACCCAGATCACCCAGCCTGCGCTTTATGTGCATTCGCTTGCAGTTTATCGGCTGGTTACAGATAAGGGATTAATCGCGGACGTCTTTGCAGGCCACAGCCTTGGCGAGTTTTCAGCACTTGCTGCGGCAGGGGTGTTTTCGGTGGAAGACGGGATGAAGTTTGTTGCAAAGCGCGGTGCGCTTATGGCCCAAGCCAAAGAGGGCAGTATGGCTGCGATCATAGGGCTATCCGACGATGCAGTTATCTCCATCTGCAGTGAGATAGAGAACATCTGGCCCGCCAACTTCAACTCCCCTGGTCAGGTGGTGATCTCCGGTGCGCCCGAGGGTATCAAGAAAGCGATCGAGAAGGCCAAGGAGGCGAGTGCCAAGCGTGCATTGCCCTTGGCAGTATCCGGTGCGTTCCACACCCCGTTCATGCAGCGAGCGGCCTCCGAGTTCCGCGCCTTTCTTGATCAGTTCGAATTCAAGAAGCCCAAGGGTAAGGTTATACCCAACGTGACAGGCGAGGTAACCAACGATCCTGGCCAGATCAAGGAATTCTTGGCGAAACAGCTTACCTCGCCCGTGCTCTGGGCCAAGACCATGCAGACTTTGACCGCTTTGGGTGTTAGAGAACTCTACGAGCTTGGCTCTGGCAAGGTGCTCTGCGGTCTGGCCAAGAGGGGTATGAGTGATGTAACATGCATCTGGGTCGGCACGGTTGAGGAGATCAACGGGCTATTTAACTCCTAAACAGAGTTTTGATCCCATAGGATTTTTAATGCTCTGTCCGAGATGCAAGATCGGTATGAAAGAAGAGAAGCGCTCCTTCCATAAGAGGCGCAAGTGGATATGCCCACGCTGCGGCAGGGTTAAGATGCAGAGGGTGTGGGCAAGAGGTGAGAGAAAATCCAGACGTAAGGATAAGTCAATAGAGTAGGGGCGACGCATGCGTCGCCCTTTCCATTTGGATCAATATATTCCGGGTGTTTAAAACGCACGGATTATCATCCTGGCGATCTCCTTAAGGGTCTCGAATACGCCGATTCCCTGGTCGGCAACCGCCTCGAAGTACGGCACCTTATCCGGGTTCAGGAGTTCTTCCATCTCAGCTACGGTCATGATATTCGGCAGGTCGCGCTTGTTGTACTGCATCACGTATGGGACATCGGGAAGCCTGAGGTTGAAGGTAGCAAGGTTCTCCTTCAGGTTCTCGAGACTGTCCAGGTTGTCCTCACGCCGCTCACGTTGTGAGTCAGCAACGAATATGATGCCGTCCGCACCTTCCAGGATGATTCTCCGAGAAGCGGTGAGGGCAACATGGGTGGGAACCGTGTAGAGATGGAAGCGCATCTGGAAGCCCCGCACTCGACCCAGATCTACAGGCAGGAAGTCGAAGAACAAGGTTTTGTCCATCTCAGTATCTAAAGTGATCGTCTTTCCTTTTGCATCCGCGTCCAGCCTATCGTAGATCCAACGAAGATTGTCGGTCTTCCCGCCGAGTCCCGGCCCGTAGTATACGATCTTTAGATTGATCTCTTTTGTAGCGTAGTTTATGAGAGCCATGGAGTACTAACCAAACAGCTGATCAAGTTCATCTTCTACATTAAACTCATCTGGGGGACTCTCTAACTTCTTGTCTGCAGGCATTAGTCCTCCTTGGTCTAATCTTATTGTAGTATAACTAATTATAGTCATTATGTCAAGGCTTTATCATGCCCGCACATATGAAGGCTACCTTCTGGGGGCCTGAATCTCTAAATCTCGGAACGTTTCTAGGGGTTTTTAAAACTGAAGTTCTCATAACTTACGGATTACCATCTTGGCGATCTCCTTCAGGGTGTCGAATACACCGATTCCCTGGGTGGCAACCGCCTCGAAGTAGGGCACCCTATCCGGGTTCAGAAGTTCCTCCATCTCGGCGACTGTCATAAGATTGGGGAGGTCGCGCTTGTTGTACTGCATGACGTATGGGACGTCTGAAAGCTTCAGGTTGGGGGTTGCAAGGTCCTCCTTGAGGTTTTTCACACTCTCCACGTTATCCTCACGCCGCTCCCTTTGTGAATCGGCCACGAAGATTAGGCCGTCGGCACCCCTAAGGATGATTCTCCGAGAAGCGGTGAGGGAAACATGGATGGGAACCGTGTAGAGATGGAAGCGCATCTGGAAGCCCCGCACTCGACCCAGATCTACAGGCAGGAAGTCGAAGAACAAGGTTTTGTCCATCTCAGTATCTAAGGTGATCATCTTTCCTTTTGCATCTGCGTCCAGCCTATTGTAGATCCAACGAAGATTGTCAGTCTTGCCACCGAGTGCCGGCCCGTCGTATACGATCTTTAGGTTGATCTCTTTTGTAGCGTAGTTTATGAGAGCCATGGAGTACTAACCAAACAGCTGATCAAGTGCATCTTCTACATGAAGTTCATCTGGAGGCCTCTCTAACTTCTTGGTTACATGCATTAATCCTCCTTGTCTTAAACTCATTGCACTATAACTAATTGTAGTTATCATGTCAAGGCTTTATCATGCCCGCAAATATGAAGGCTACCTTCTGGGGGCTTGAATCTCTATCCCTCGAGGCGTTTTGAAAACTTGCAGGATGACCCTCTTGGCGATCTCCTTCAGGGTCTCGGATATGCCGCTCCCCTGGGTGGCGACCGACTCGAAGTAGGGCACCCTATCCGGATTCAGGAGTTCTTCCATCTCAGCAACGGTCATCAGGTTGGGCAGGTCGCGCTTGTTGTACTGCATGACATATGGGATGTTGGAGAGTTTGAGGTTAAGGGTTGCAAGGTTGTTCTTAAGATTCTGTAGGCTGTTGGTATTGTCCTCACGCCGCTCCCTTTGTGAATCGGCCACGAAGATCAGGCCGTCGACACCACTAAGGATGATCCGCCTCGAGGCGTTATAGAAAACCTGGCCTGGAACCGTGTAGAGATGGAGGCGTACCTGAAAGCCCCGCACTCGATCCAGATTTACAGGCAGGAAGTCGAAGAACAGGGTTCTGTCCATCTCTGTATCGATACTAATCATCTTCCCCTTGGTATTCTCATCGAGTTTTCCGCAGATCCCTCTGAGGGTGGTGGTCTTACCACCTAATCCAGGACCGTAGTATACGATCTTTACGCTGATCTCTTTTGTAGCCAAGTTTATGAAAGCCACGGGGTACTAACCAAACAGCTGATCAAGTGCGCCTTCTACATTAAACTCATCTGGGGGAGTCTCTGGCTTCTTTTCTCCAAGCATTAGTCTTCCTTAATCTTAAATTGATGTTAGTATAGCTAAGTATGATTATTGTGTCAAGTGTTTGCTTGCTCGTTTCAATACAAAGGCCCCCTACGGGGCCTTAACTTTCTAAATCTCGAGGTGTTCTAGAACTTGCGGATGACCGTCTTGGCGATCTCCTTCAGGGTCTCGAATATGCCGATGCCCTGGGTGGCAACCGACTCGAAGTAAGGCACCCTCTGAGGATTTATGAGCATCTCCATCTCGGCAACGGTCATTATGTTCGGCAGATCACGTTTGTTGTACTGCATCACGTATGGTGTGTCGGAGAGCCTGAGGTTGAAGGTAGCAAGGTTATCCTTCAGATTCCGCAGGCTGTCGAGGTTATCCTCACGCCGCTCCCGCTGCGAGTCGGCCACGAAGATCAGGCCGTCGGCACCCCTAAGGATGATCCTCCGCGTGGCGTTGTAGAAGACCTGACCTGGAACCGTGTAGAGACGAAGTCGCGTCTGGAAGCCGCGCACTCGACCCAGATCTACCGGCAGGAAGTCGAAGAACAGGGTTCTGTCCATCTCTGTAGCAAGGGTGATCATCTTCCCCTTGGTATTCTGATCGAGTTCTCCGTAGATCCATCTTAGGTTGGTGGTCTTACCGCCCAGGCCCGGCCCGTAGTATACGATCTTGAAGTTGATCTCTCTGGTTGCATAGTTTATCAGAGTCATCTGGTGCTAGCCAAACAAACGGTCGAGTTCGTCTTCGATATCCTTTGAGATATCCTCGATCCTTGCCTCCTCCTCCGGCGCGAGCTGTTCTTGGCCGCCGAAGATATCCTCAAGTATCTTTGAAAGGGTCTGTGCGGCGTGCTTGACCCGCACGCGGACAAGCCCCAGGGTGGTGCGTTGATCGAAGATTACAGCGATGATGATGTTCTGTGCAAGGGCCTGGAAGTAGAGGTGATCGCGTTCGCCCTGGTGGTAGAGGGTGAGGAACTGCTGCTCGCCGATGAGCTCTGCGAGTTGGGACGTGGCAGCAAAGTCAGCCGCAGCCAGGGTCGCAAACGACTCGAGATCTATCTTCTCGGTCTCGCCAGCGTTCGTAATCAGGTTCCCGTCGCGATCCACCAGAAGAACCGCCTTGGCGTCAGACTGCTGCAGGAGCTTCTCGATGTTCTCCTTGATCGCCTGGAAACCTGACTCGAACAGCTTGATGCGATCTATAAGCATGTTATCCGTTCGTTGCCTGCTCTTTGCGCAACAGGACTTCCCACCGACGATTGACCTCGGCCTGAAGTTCCTCCAAAAGATGCTCGTTACCCGGCTTGAGTAGATGCCGGAAGCGTGCCTGTAGCTTTAGGAAATCAACCAAGGGCTTAGGCTCACGCGGCTTCATGTTGATCTTGTATTTTCCGTCCTGCCACTCGTAGATCGGCCAGAACAGGGTTTCTACAGCAAGCTTGGAGATGTTCATGGTTTGGTTTAGGGGGTAGCCCCAGCCGGGAACGCAGGGCGAGAGGACGTTGATGAACGAGGGGCCGTCAGCGGCAAGTGCCTTCTCCACCTTGCGGATGAGATCCATGTAGTAGCCGGGTGTTGCCTGTGCAGCGTAGGCAGGATCGTGAGCGATGATGATCTCGGTCAGGTCCTTTCGCTTCTGTGGCTTGCCCGGTATCTTGGTTCCGGCAGGAGAGGTGGTGGTGTGCGCGCAGTAGGGGGTAGCTGACGAACGCTGGTAACCGGTGTTCATGTAGGCTTCGTTGTCGTAGCATACGTAAAGCATCTTGTGGCGACGTTCAATCGCTCCTGAGAGAGACTGCAGACCGATGTCGTATGTGCCGCCATCACCGCCGAAGGCGATGAATTGGATCTCGGCATCTATCTTGCCCTTGCGCTTCAGGGCTCGATAGGCCGCTTCCATACCCGATACGGTCGCAGCCGAGTTCTCGAAAGCGTTGTGCACCAGGTTGACGTTCCACGCGGTGTAGGGAAAGATGGTGGTAACCACCTCCATGCATCCGGTACAGATGCCTGTCACCGTTGGTTTGTCGCCTGCGGCCAAGAGTATCTGACGTATGGCGGTTGAAGCCGCGCAGCCTGCACAGGCGCGATGCCCGCCTACCAGACCTTCCGTGCGCTTAGAGAGTTCTTTTAGGCTAGCCATCTCATTCCTCCCCGCGAACGCCGAGGTATGTGATTAACTTATCTATCTTACCTTGCTTTGCTACTTGCTCGATCTCGTCGTAGACCCGTAGGATGTCGGAGATATCTATATTGCGTCCACCCAGACCGTATACGTAGTCTGTGAGAAGGGGTTTTTTCTTTGCGTCGTAGAGAATACCGCGGGTCTCAAGGAAGACCGGGCCGCCGAAATCTGCCATGGTGTCGGAGCGATCCATCACCGCCACCGCCTTGAACTTACCAAGTGCGGCCTTTATCTCCTCAACGGGCAGCGGACGCCACATCCTCATGCGAACAAGGCCCACCTTGCGGCCCTGCTCACGCAGCCCATCCACCACCTCCTTGGCGGTATCCGCGGTGGAGCCAGCGGTAAAGATCGCAACGTCGGCATCGTCGGTCTTGTACTCTTCCAAAGCAGGGTAGTAGCGCCCGGAAAGCTCGGCATACTCCTGGGCTACCTTGTTATAGGTTCCGAGTACCTTGCTGAAGTCATCGATCTGGGCGCGCTTGTGCTCGAAGAAGTAGTCCTGCAGATCAAGTGGTCCGAAGGTTTTGGGATTCTCAAGGTCCAGTGCGGAGAAGCGAGGTTTGTATTCACCGATGAAGCGCTGAACCTCTTCGTCTTCGAGGACCTCCAACCGCTCCATGGCGTGGGAGATGATGAACGCATCGGTGGAGACGATTGCAGGAACAGCCGTTTGCTCCGCTACTTTCAGAGCGATTATTAACGAATCGTATGCCTCCTGGGAGTTGGCGCAGTAAAGCTGCATCCAGCCAGCCTCTCTGGAACCCATGGTGTCCGAGTGGTCGCAGTGGATGTTGATTGGGGCGGAAAGTGAACGGTTCACTAATGCGATAACGATCGGCAGACGGTTGCCTGCAGCGATATAGAGGATCTCATGCATTAATGCTAACCCCTGGGAAGAGGTTGATGTCATAACCCTGCCGCCTGCAATAGAGGCGCCCACGCAAGCCGAAAGTGCGGAGTGCTCACTTTCCACGGCAACGAACTCGGTATCCACCTCGCCGTCGGCCACGTAGTTGGAAAAGATCTGCACGATCTCGGTCGCCGGTGTGATGGGGTACGCTGCTACCACGTCCGGATTGATCTGCTTCATGGCATAGGCCATGGCCTCGTTACCGGTCTTGGCTATTGTCTTCATTTCTCCTCCCGCACCATATCGATAGCCGATGCCTTGGGCGGGCATATCACAGCGCAGATACCGCAGCCCTTGCAGTAGTCGTAGTCTATCCCTGTCATCTTGCCGTCTTGAACTGTGATTGCCGTATCTGGGCAGGTGATCCAGCAGAAAAGACAATGTATACACTTTTCCGCATCCCATAAAGGACGCATACTGCGCCAATCACCGGTCTTGAAGTGAAGGGAGGTTGCCCGTTCGTCTATGAGGCAGCCCGCGGGCAGCTCCTGCCAGGTCATCGGTTTATCAAACTTCATGCTCATGCGACCTCCACCTCGTCGTAGGCGCGTTTGATAGCTTCGACGTTTCCTTCGATGATCTCGGTGCGGCCTCGGAACTTTACTTCGAGCTTTTCCTTGATAGAGGCAAGCGCGGAGTCCCACTCCAAGGCCCCGGTTATCTTTACCATTGCACCCAGCATAACCGTGTTGGGAACGTTTTTCTTTAGGATCTCGACCGCAATCTTGGTGGCATCCACTACGGCAACCTTGGCGTTTGTTACGCGGAGTTTTTCCTTTATGGCTGCCGCCTTCTCCTGGGTATTAACTATGAGCGCACCATTGTCTTTAAGACCTTCGGTCACGTTAATCGACTCCAAAAGGCTTGCGTCAAGCACCACCACAACGTCTGGATTAATTACCTGGGTGTGGATGCGGATCGGCCCGTCTGAGAGACGGTTGAACGCCTTTACCGGCGCACCAGTGCGCTCAGGGCCGTATTCTGGGAATGCCTGAATGTATTTGCCGGTTTCCATGGCCGCTTCGCCGAACAAAAGTGCGGCGGTCTTAGCTCCCTGCCCGCCGCGGCCGTGCCAGCGGACTTCGAAGTATTGTTGCATGTGACCTCCGAACAAAATTGTAACAAAATTCTACGCTAACCGCTGCCATTGTCAAGCGAATAAGGTCTGTACGCGGGGAGATGGGGAGGCCGAATTAAATGCTCCTTTTTATCTTTGAGCACTCAGTGCATTGAGATAAAAAGATCGCAGGGGGAACTAACCGCAGATTGAAACTCGTTTCACTAAAAGATGCTCCTTTTGTGCGTAGCACAAAAGATCGCAGTACCCTCTCCCTTTGGGAGAGGGTTAGGGTGAGGGGTGTCATTGCGAGGACTGAAGACCAAAGGGATGAAGGACGAAGCAATCTCTCCGATCTTTTTGCCGCAGGCAAAAAGGAGGATTAAAGCAGTTCGAAGGTGGGTACGTCCGCAACCGGATGCTAGGGTGCGTTAAATAGTCTTCCGAGAAGGTGTTGGATCAAAGCTATTACGAGTGGAAAGATTAAAGTACCTAATAAAAGGAACAACACGTTCGGTTTCCACGGCAGTATTCTCATCTTTTCGACTTCTCTGTAGTGTTCTCGTAATTGAGTTGTACGGGCATTAATAAGAAGAATTTGATTCGTATCTGTGGTTTTACGGAATTCAGTAAAGGACTTTTCGTATTCTTTGATCCATCCCGATAGATGGAACTCCCGAGTGCGTTTGAGAGTGTGAGCTAAAAATGCTGTTGGAATCGAAAAAGCTGATATTATGATTATTAAATAAATAGCTAAAGGCACAAAGAAAAAAGGTAGATTTGGAGCAATAGATCTAGGTATAATCTGTGCAAAAAAGGGAATAGCCAAGCTCATAGGAATAAGAAACGCAGCTGTAGTTACGCTAAGTCTATTGAAAAACCCGGTGCCTCCCAAACGATCGAAGTGTGTTGGGTTGATATTTGACGGTTCCAGCGATCTAATAATCAAACATTGCCTTGCAGTAGAAGTGGAAACAAGAGCTAAACCTAACCCAGCTAAGTATACTAAGAAGGCACCGACAGCTACCACTATTAGGTAACTTGGTGACCACATATTTGGCACACGGAATATTTGTTGAGCAGCGTCAAACAGTTTGAACGCATAATATAGCTGAAGAAAAGCACCAAGTGATTGGATTGATATTTTCAATATTTTAGTTAGCTTGTTGAACTTAGATATTAAATCCTCGGGAGCTTCTTCACTTTGCCCAAGAAAAGCTGAGAGGTCCGAAAAGAACCTTGGCAAGACTTTCGTTTCATATCTCCATGTTAAATACGGTAGTATAGCTGGCATAAAGAACCCCAAGAAACCAGGGAATAATATGTTAAAGCCGCGAGAGAAGAAAGTGCCCCAATAACCTGTAAGAGAGAAAACTAAAAGGACAAGTCCGCTTGGTAGAAGGTGAAAGAATATAAGCGATGTGAATACTGGTGGGAGCTTTCTCTTTTTCCAGAAATTTATGAATCTAGTAACCCACGAGTAACGGTAGGACGTAGGGATTTTCTTCTTCATGGCCGTAAAGTATATTTATAAGACGTGTTATGTCAAGAACAGGTAGGGCGGCTGACGCCGCCCTTTCATCGTTTTAATTACTTCATCGGTATCTTAACACCCTTCTCTTTAGCCACCTTCTTGGCGATGTCATACCCGGCATCCGCATGCCTGGCAACACCTATGCCAGGGTCGTTCGTCAGCACGCGCTCTATTCTTTTGGCCATTTGCGCGGTGCCGTCGGCCACGGTTACCTGTCCGGCATGAATCGAAAGCCCCATGCCAACGCCGCCGCCGTGGTGCACGCTTACCCACGAAGCGCCCGACGCGGTGTTCAGCAGAGCGTTAAGGATCGGCCAGTCGGCAATGGCGTCCGAGCCGTCCAACATAGCCTCGGTCTCCCGGTTGGGCGATGCCACCGAACCGGTGTCAAGGTGGTCGCGGCCCATCACAATGGGGGCAGTCAACTTGCCGCTCTTGACCATCTTGTTGATCTCAAGGCCAAAGCGGTCGCGCTCGCCGTAGCCCAGCCAGCAGATGCGGCAGGGCAGACCCTGGAACGGCACCTTCTTCTGCGCCATGCGAATCCAGCGGTGCAGAGCCTCATCCTCGGGGAACAGCTTCAGCACCTTCTCGTCGGTGGCGTAGATGTCAGACTTCTTTCCCGAAAGCGCGGCCCAGCGGAACGGTCCCTTGCCCCGGCAGAACAGCGGTCGGATATACAGGGGTACGAACCCCTTGATGTCGAACGCGTTGGCGACGCCTGCTTTCTTGGCCTGACCCCGGATGTTGTTGCCGTAGTCGAACGCCACCGCGCCCGAGCGCTGCATGGCAAGCATCGCCTCCATCTGACGCGCCATGGACTCGAAGCTCTTTTTAATATACGTATCCGGGTCCTTCTTGCGCAGCCGCAGCGCCTCCTTGAACGTCATCCTGCCGGGCACGTAGCCCGAAAGCTCGTCGTGGGCCGAGGTCTGGTCAGTAAGAACGTCGGGGATGATGCCGCGCTTCACCAGTAATGGGTGGATGTCCGACGCGTTACCCACCAGTCCTACGGACAAGGCTTGGCCTTGCTCTCTCGCCTCATCAACCCATTTCAGGGCTTCGTCAAGCTTCGTGGTCATGCGATCGCAGAAGCCCTGATCAACACGCCGCTTGATGCGCGCCGGGTCAACCTCAACGTCCAGGCAGCAGCCGTCGTTCATGGTCACGGCCAGGGGCTGGGCGCCGCTCATACCGCCCATGCCCGCGGTCAGGACCAGCTTCCCCTTAAGGCTTACGCCGAAGTGCTGGCGGGCCAGTTCTGCCAGGGTCTCATAGGTGCCCTGGATGATGCCCTGGGTGCCGATGTAAATCCACGAGCCCGCGGTCATCTGGCCGTACATGATAAGCCCCAGCGCCTCCAGGCGGCGGAACTCGTCCCAGTTGGCCCAGTTGGGCACGAGAAGCGAGTTGGCGATTAAGACGCGCGGCGCGTAGGGATGGGTGCGGAACACCCCCACCGGCTTGCCCGACTGAACTAGTAGGGTTTCATCGTTTTCCATCGATTTCAGCGATTTCACGATCGCCGCAAACGCAGGCCAGTTGCGGGCGGCCTTGCCGGTGCCGCCGTAGACAATTAAATTTTTCGGGTCCTCGGCCACGTCCGGGTCGAGGTTGTTACAAAGCATGCGCAGTGCGGCCTCCTGGTGCCATCCCTTGCAGCGTAACTTACTGCCCCTTGGGGACTTAAGCGGCTTGTACTTAAACTCTTTTGCCATAATTTCCTCCGTAATTTCAGGCGTTTTGACGTATACTACTCAAATCTGACGCGCAGGTCAAGGCAAATAAAGCTGGTCAAAAGATGGACAGAAGCTACCCAAAAGATGGACAAGAACGCGACTTCGTCGCAATTTACTCCGCAAGCGTCGTCCTTCGGTCAAATATCAAATATCAAAATGCAAAGTCAAGGGGCTGACAGCTATCAGCCGTGAGCTGTAAGCTGTTTGCCGTGAGCTCCTAGGGGGGTTAACAGCTGACGGCGAATCGTATGGGTCCCCGGACGGCCGCGCAGTCTTTTTTCTATCCGCAGATTACGCAGATGACACAGATGGCTGAGGGGCGACTTCGTAGCAAACGGTGTGGGGTCTCCGGACGGATGCGAAGCAGATTTGTGGGGTGAAAAAAAGGGGTTGACAAGGGGTAGCTTTAAGCCTATTATTGTGCGAAATTATGACGTTTACGAGGAGGAAAGATGGCAACCGTTGTAGTTTTTGGGATTGAGGTTGACGAAAGATGCGCTGAGTACTTACAACTAGTGGTGAAATATGCGCGATCAGGAGACTCTGACGCGAGACAAGTCCGTCGTCGTGCACTTAAGAATCTTGGCCGTAATCACTGTCGACGAGCATTAATCTATCTTATTGACCGTTATGCTAAATCTGGTGATTCTGATGAACGAGAAGTTAGAAGCATGGCTTTCGAGTACTTGGAGATGATTGATGAGGGTGAACTTTAACTAGAAAGGCTGTCCCGCGCGGAGCCTTTACCGGCTTGTATTGAAACTTCTTTTGAGCCATAATTGCCTCCAAATCTTTGCGTTTTCAATTTTGAAGGATGATATTCAGATGTGAAGACAGGTCAAGTTTGTGCTATGAGATGGTAGAAGGGGTTGACAGGAGGAAGAGATTTATTAAAGTTAATTTATATTGGAGGTTACATTGGGTGATGACGATAGGTTGTACTTCATAAGGAATATGGAGGTATTCGAAGAGAAGGGAGAAGATCTAGAATATTGGGTAACGGAATACGAAGTTGAAGTGGATTCCTTTTTTGGGAGTTTATGTGAATACGGACCCTATCAGTTAGTTCAGTGGGATACCAGCATAGATGCAAAGGGGAGAAAGAGAAGTCTGTGTCTTATCGTAAAAGAAGCGGTTTTTCCTGATGGAAGCAAGGGTTTCAAGACAGCGCACAAAAAAGGGTTCTATCACGGCGGTGGCATAACTCAGGAATTGATTGCACTTGCTTCTCTTTATTTTAGAAAAAGACTCAAACTATTGGGTATGGTTCGTCAGAATGATAAGCCACTTCGCATCAAACTACCGAAACAAAGAATTGATGAAGCGTTGATTTCAGGAGAGAGTCATTTGTTTAAGTTGCGGGAGTGGTTGGAGAAGATCAGAAAATTAGAACCTACTTATCATCAGAGTTATATGTTTGCTGTCAATTTATATTGCCAAGCTCTAAATATTATTGAAGATCGCCCCGATGTAGCTTATCTCAATTTGATATCAACTATTGAGACATTGTGTCAGGATACTGATGTAGGGGAAGTTAAGCTCTCCGATGTGGATTCGGAACTAGCCAAGATGGTTGGTGAAATAAAGGATGAGGATTTAAGGAATCGGCTTGAGAAAGCTATTTGTGAAAAGGAAGGTCTTATTCGAAGAAAATTCGTCAAATTCATTTTAGATCATGTAGAAGGTAACTTCTGGGGGGTATCCAATAGTTATAAAGATGGGGACGTAAGACCTGACGAACTTGAGGATTTACTTAACAAGATCTACAAACAGCGTTCAAGAACCTTACACAACGGGGAACCGTTTCCACCGTACATATTCTCATCGCCTCAGTTTGGAGCCGATATCCCTATGGGGGAGTGGACAGTTGTGGGCGAGAGAAAATGGTTTAAGGAAGATTACATCCCTAATCCTCATTTCTTTGAGCGTCTTGTAAATCATGTTCTTAAAGTTTTTGTTGAAAGACACCAAGTAAAATAATTAGCCATACCGAAAGGAGGAAACATGAATCTGACTCCATTGGCGGTTATACTTTCTTTAGCTGTTATCGCTTCGAGTGTCGTCTCAGTGTTGACTTTCCTTTTTGGAGTATTGCCCCAACGCAGAGTCTCTAAACTAGATGCTGTCATTAAGTATTTCCAACAAGGGGAGACCGTAGAAGCAAAGGGGTACAGGAAAAGGATATACCATTCAGAGCCAGACAGAGTAGACGTCGAGGCAGCTTCAATGGTAATAGGGTTTTTTCATTTCTGGGGATTAATGGTTAAGAGGAAACTTTTACCTATCTGGGTTTTCGATTCGATTTCTGGATACCGAGTGGTTCAACTTTACGGAAAACTTGAGAAACACATCTCGAACGAACGGAAAAAAGCAGCAGAGTATGCGGAGCACTTTGTGTGGCTTGCTGAGGAGATCAAGAGGAGATTTAATATCGAAGTTCAACGTCCCCAATCTCCTTGACTCCCTTCCCCTTAATCCCCCTTTAGTTCCCCCTTACAGAAGGGGGACAATCCCCGCCCCCTTACCCCCTCCACCAGGGGAGGGGGATGTATTGTAATGAAACTTCTCCCATCTTATTCCTCTTCATCCTTCAATTTATAGAGGTTCGAGTATCCTCGTCCCAGTTTCTCGGCTGGCAGGCGCTCCACGAGTCCCAAGGCGCAAAGTTTTGCCAGGGCGCGGCGGATGGTCTTGACCGAGACCTTCTCTTTTGTTTCCTTGCGTATGTCTTTTATCGTTAAAACGTCCCAGCTGTACTCAAATGAATCCAGCACGAGCCTTTGCGAGGATGTTAGTGCCTGGGGAAACTGGTCAGGTGATAGAGATGTCATAGCTAAGTTTAGCGGTGTTCGTGACGAACGCCATTGAAACCTGAGGAATGCTAAATGCTCCTTTTTGCCCTTCGGCCAAAAAGATCGCACCCAGGGCTGGCTTGACATATTCGATCACCTCGCCATAATCACACCATGCGTTACGATCCTTTCACCCCACGGATTCACTTCGTGACTCCGCGGGGACCCCGACCCGTAACACACCTTTCTATGTGGTCTCTTGATCTTTGTTCGAACCGGGTAAATCGTTTTAAAATGACAAGGATTTGTATTGAGGTAGTAGGTTTATGAAATACGACCCCACGAAAGCCGAGATATGGGACAAGTTCTGGGCACAGAGAATGGACCTTGACGTCTATCCGCCGGTTACCGACATCGCGTCCGAGATCGCGGAAGTTGTGCCCGACGTGCGCGGCTGGCGGATAATTGAGATCGGCGCTGGCACTGGCCGAACCTCGATCGAGCTTGCCCGGCGCGGCGCAGATGTAACCATTCTCGACATCTCCCCACAGAGCCTTGAGCTGGCTAAACGCTTCGCGCAAAAAGCCGATCCTGCCACACGCAAGCGCCTGCACTACGTACTGGCCGACGGGCTTGATCCGCCGTTCGAGCCGGAAAGCTTCGACCTTCTGTTTCACCAGGGACTTCTGGAGCACTTCCGCAACCCGTTCCTTCTTTTGGAAGCCAACCGTCGGATTATCAAGAAAGGGGGACTGATTGTTGTTGACGTGCCCCAGACCTTCCATGTCTATACCATCCTCAAACACATCCAGATGCTATTCGGAGGCTGGTTTGCGGGCTGGGAGCGGCAGTTCACGCCTGCGTCCTTAACCAGGATTCTCAAACGAACAGGATTCGAATCCATCCACGCCTACGGCGACTGGGCCAGGCCCTCGCTGGTTTACAGAGTCCTCCGCGGCATCCTGAAAAGAATGGGTATCAGGCTCCCAATGTATCCTCGCATCTCAACCGATTCGGCTTTTTCAAGTCTTGCCGAGCGACTGCGCCGCAAAAGGCTCTTTCTTTGGACGGTGCTTTCCTTTGGGGTGATAGGGCGCAAGGTGTGAGTTTAACCACAATCCTATCTGTGCACTTGAGTTAATTCCGTGATCCCGGCGCGGGCGTGAACCGGATGCGTGGGGTGTCTAGTATACTTCCAGATCGATTATTGTAACCTCACCCAGCTCGGAGAGCGAGCCGTCGAACGCGGTGGAATCGCCAAGGATAACTATGATCAGATCATCAGGCTTGATGAACCCGGCTGCAAAGCTGTTTACATCCTCGCGGGTAAGGGGTTCGATCCGCTCGGGCATGTGGTCCCAGAAATCAATCGGATACTGGTGCGCGGCATAGTTCATGCGATCACGGAGCACCTGCTCGGGCTCGGCGTAGTGCGCAGGGAACGAAGCAAGCCAGCTTTGCTTAGCAAGTTCAAGTTCCCTTTGAGTAATTCCTTCGGTGCGCAAATCTTCCATAACCCCAAGCATCAACCGTGTGGCCTGGAGTGTGCTCTCCGACTTGGTCAAACAGACCGTACCAAAAATCCCCGGCTCTTCAAAGTCGCTGGATACGTGACCTGAGACCACATAGGCAAGCCCGTGCTCCACGCGTATTGCTTTGCGCAGCCGCGCGTACCAGCTGCCGCCGTAGACCTCGGAGAACAAACGCGACGCAGCGTAGTTCGGATCGTCCCGCAGCAGGCCCTTATGTGACATATATATCCCACTCTGCACCGAACCAGGCCACGGAACAAGGTAGACCCCAGGGGAGGCGGGATCTGTGTATAAGGGAGCCTCCTCCGGTAGTTCCACCTCAGGCTCATGCCAGTCGCCCAGACAGCGCTCAAGCTCATCAAGCATAACCTTTGGATCGAAATCACCTGACACGCCTATCATGGTTAAGGAGGGACGGTAGCAGGTCTGATGGAATTTCGTAAGGCTCTCAAGGTCTATACGATCAAGCGTGGCAGGCGTTGTCTCACGAGCCGAAGGACTGTCCTTGCCGTAGCAGAGTTTATAGGCTACCCTTGCAGTGACGGCTATAGGCTCCAGGTTTCGGGCTTGGTAAGAGGTAAGTCGCTGATTTTTGTTGATCTCAAGCTGCTGGCTTGGAAGCATCGGCTCGCGGATCGCACCCACCACAAGCGGAAGCAGATATGGGATATGTTCGGAGAGAAGATGCAGGGTGAATGAGGCCTGCTTGGGGCCGGCGGATCCCCTGAAGGAGGCGCCGAAACGCTCCAGGCTGTCCTGAAACACTCGCTTGGGAACCGCCTTACTTCCGCCCTCCGCCACGAGATCGGCAAGTATATCGGCCAATCCTGCCTGCTCTGCATCAACCCGGCGTTCACCCGCATCTATTCTAAACACGACATCTACCAGCGGGAACTCGTGATCCTGGATAAAGAAGACCTCTATCCCGTTGGATAGGGTGAAGCGCTCAACCTGGGGAGGTATAAACCCCAGGCGCGCAGGGAACTCCATCGTGCGCGGGTCTTTAAGTTTTGCGGCCGAAAGCAAGGAGAGGAGAGATAAGATAAGTGGAACGATTTTTCTAGTCATTTGCCACCTCCATTAGTCCAACCGATCTTTTATCGGGATCAATATAGCGCTCAGCAGCATCCATCAAATCCTGTGGAGTGATCTTTTCAGCCCTTTCAGGTATCCTGAATATATCCTGCCATCCTGTGTTGCCCTGATCACCCTGTGCCAGCATATAGCCCATCCCCAGGTTCGAGGAGAGGTAGGTGTAAATCCTGACCTTCCAACGGGCGCGCGCCGCGTCAAGCTCTTCCTCTGTTATGGGGTTCTCCTTCAACTCAGCCAGTTCCCCAAGCACCGCCTGCTCGAGCTCGGCTGCAGTCACTGTCTCTATGGGAGTACCTGAAAAGCCGAGTTGTCCAGCATAGAGCATGGTAGTGTGTCCGGCACGAACTGAGGAAGCGAGCTTGCGCTCCTCAACCAACGCGCGGTATAGCCGCGAGGTGCGACCTTGCCCGAGCACACTTGCCAGTAAATCAAGGGCAAGTTCGTCTTCATGACCTTCGGAAACTGTAGGAAATCCCATATATAGGCGAGGCTGACGACCTATCTGCATCTGGACACGTCTCACTCCCGGTTGTTCGGGTTCCTTTGTTATAAGCTCTGGTGGGTTCGGTCTCTTGGGGATCCTGCCGAAGTATTTATCAATCAATGGGATGATCTCTTCTGCATTTACGTCACCCACGATGGCAGCAGTCATGTGTTGCGGAACGTAATAGGTCTCGTAGAACGCTCGCACGTCTTTGCGGGAAAGGTTTTCCATATCGCTGAGATGTCCGATGATCGGATGACCGTAGGGATGAGCCTTGTATGAAACGCTGCGGAACTCCTCATAGAAGAGACCTCTGGGGCTGTTATCGGTGCGCATACGGCGCTCCTCGAGGATAACGTCGCGCTCGGAGTAGAACTCGCGGAACACCGGGTTGGCCATACGGTCGGATTCCATGGCGCACCAGAGCTCGAAACGGTTGGATGGCAAGGTGATTATGTAGGTGGTGTAATCGTAGCCGGTTGATGCGTTGAAACGTGTGGCACCGTTGCGGTCGTATATCTCCGAGAGCTCGCCCTGCACGATGTAGGATGACGCCCGCTCCTGCCTTTGCTTGAACTCGGCGTAAAGCGTCTCAAGGACCTCGGAATCAGCGCCTTCCTGCTCGGCTTTGTGATAGGCCTTGAAGGCGGCATCGAGCTCCTCTAAAGCCTTGCGCTCGGCCTTGTAGTTCGTGGTGCCGATCCTCTGGGTGCCTTTGAATGCCAGATGTTCAAGGAAGTGGGCAAGGCCGGTCTTGTTGGTGACCTCGTTAACCGCCCCTGCCTTAACCGCAATCACCATACTCACGAGCGGCGCCTCGTGACGCTCAAAGATCAAAAACCGCATCCCGTTGGCAAGTTGGTGTTCGACCACGCGCTCCTCAATCTCGGCGTAGGTGCCTGAAACACCTATAATGGGAATCGATCCTGCGAAGATCGCAAAAAGAATCTTTGGTAACCTTCTCATTGATATCTCCTTTTTACCATAATAATAATCAGGTTTCGGAGATTGTAAAGCCTTTGATCTTCCTCAAAAATAATCCGGTAGGGTCACGGCATGCCGTGCCCCTACGATACCTCGCAAGGATCCACTGCCGTTTCTTAAGACAAAAGGCCCTCACTTGAGGGCCTTAAAATAGCGGGGGCTCGCGACTTGTTGTATCAAATACCCCAGAGGGTGAGTCTTAGGGTGAGATTGAGGTAAAAATTAGAGGGTGGAGGCCGAGATATTTCACTATTATAAGCGGCCGTGATAGTCCTCCTTCTTGATGCCGTTGTTAGCTTTTAATTTTTGTAGAATTCACCTACCTCACCGTCAATCAGTCCTACTTTCATTTGACACCCGTAACACCGTAACACCCCCCAGCCAGAGGTCCACGCCAAGGCCTACACCTATCAGGTGGTAGAGGCTACAGAACCTCCGGTACTCGCCCTGAACGCCAATGGTCAGCGTAGGGGTCGCTCTCAGGCCAACCCCGATACGCCCGTTCAAAACCAGATTGGATGCCGCCGATGATGGCGCGCCGTTCAGGAAGGCGTAGAAATAGCCGGCTCCGCCTGAAAGGTACGCTTCAAACCGCCTCCAGAATGTCAGGCGCAGCTCTGCAGTTGGCTCAGCCGAAATCACAGAGAGCGACCCAAGATTCCCCAGATCATCATGTTGCAGCCGTCCCAGGTGATAGTTAACTGCCAGACCCGCAGAAAGAGGCGTAAAGAATGGGAACGCGTAGCTCCCGCTCACCGCTGCACCTGCGCCAGGCTGGAACAGATTCGGATCAGGTGGCAGAGGAATGTCGGCTTCGGGTTTGATTGAAACTAAAACCGAGCGGTATTGCTCCTGAGCTGTAGCTAATCCAGGAGCAAAAACACCGAGCAGTAAAGCTACCAAAGCAATTCTTTTCATGTTGGACTCCACCTGCCCGTCACTGGCTAGGCAGGGATTTGATGAACTTGCCCACCACATTGTTGATCGCCCCTTCGTATTTCCATCCTGCCCCAGCTGGCAGATCGTACAACGGATCAGCGGTAGTAACGATAATCATGTCGAGCTCGTCCAGCAGGATAATATAATTCCCGCCATGACCGGCCGCGTAGTCGAAATGATGATCGCCTGCCCTGGCGGACCACCACTGGTAACCGTACCCGATATCGCGAAAGATTCCGTATCTGCTGGTTATCCACCCTCCTATTATGATATCCTCCGAGTACCTTTGCAGTGATTGGCTGACCCAGTCGGCAGAGACGATCTGGTTCCCCTCGTATTCACCGTCGCCCAGATATAGGAGGCCGAACTTGGCCATATCACGAGCCGTAACGTAGATTTCCATGCTGCCGAAGTTGTAGTTATCTGCATCGGCGGTCCAATCGCCCACCTCCGCGTTAATCGGCGAGAAAAGATGCTCCTGACCGTATGACATGAGATCCGTAGTACACGCTCGTGCCACAATGACCCCCAGGAGATGGGACGTCAGATTGCTGTAATTGAACTCGGTTCCCGGATCGCTCGTGAGAGGAAAATCAACGATGTGGGGCAGCCAGTGCCAGTTGTCGCTGAAAAAGAGAATATCAAAATAGGGAGGCGTGCGCTCCTCATCGGGATATCCGGCGCGCATCTGCAACAGGTCCCGGATCGTGATCTGCTCCTTCCTCGGATCAGTTATTTGTTCGGCGAACTCCGGGAAGAAATCCATCATCTTCTGATCCACGCTTTCGAGATAGCCTTGATCCAGCGCAATCCCGACCAATGCCGATGTAAAACTCTTCGTCGCCGATTGCCGGCCGGACAACTGATCAACCGACCCTTCATTGAAGTACCCTTCAGCTATCAGATAGCCGTTCTTAATAACCAGCAGCCCATAGAGGGTCTCCAATTTGGCCGCATTGAAATACAGCTGGGCCACAAGCATCGAATCCAGCCCCTGCTCTTCGGGCGTCGACACCTTCCAGTCATCACCGGGCAGCGGCGTGTAATCAACCACATCGAGTTTCCACGTTGTGCATCCACATCCCACCAGACTTGCCAAGATTAGGATCACGCTGGTGAATAAGAGGAAAGAATGCTGACGCCTCTTAGAGCGGGACAAGGGGCAGCGCACGATATGTTCCGGCAGGTCCAGCCTCAGCGTGTCGTTGTCTTTGCGCGTAGCGTACATAATGTCAGTCCTCCTTTCATGCGGGGTCCCACATCGCGAATCGGAGAGGGGGAACCCGATATTTTTCCGGCAGGCTAACGCCTTGTTGAGCGTAGGCCTTTACTGTAAAGCATTCAGGCTATCTTGTCAACCCTAAAAAATGCGTACGGATTCCACGGGTACTAACCTTATCCTTATAACAAAAAAAGGCCCCTCGGGGGGCCTTTTTAAGTAGCGGGGGCTGGATTTGAACCAGCGACCTTGAGGTTATGAGCCTCACGAGCTACCAGACTGCTCCACCCCGCAGTAAGCGGATAGTCTACTCAGAGAATTGATGTTGTCAAGTTTTGGGCTAAACAAAGAGAAAGTAGGGGCCGGTCTCAGCGTGCCCCCTTCGGGCATTAGACCGGCCCGGATATTATTAGCGGGCCGACTTAAAAGTCGGCCCCTACGACTTAATGAATTTCAGATGTCAAGCCACCCCTACGGGAACTTCACCGTAGCAGCACAACCTTCTGCGCCCGGACCGCTCCCTGAGTTTCAGGCACGATGAAGTAAACGCCGGGTGAGAAACCATCACCCCATTCAACCGTGCCGCCCGTCAGGGTTGAGTGCAGCTCGTCAACCTTCTGCCCGGCGGCGTTGAAGACGGAAGCGTGAAAGCCCTGAGGGCTGTCAGCATACCTCAGCACAATCTGACGTCCGACCGACATTGTGATCTGCCAGTGTGTTACGGGTGTTACGGGTACAGGCGGCTGCTCCGCTACCCCTACCCCCATGTCCCAGTCGGTGATCATGGCAAAGGCCTCGAAGATGGTGTCGGTGTTAAGACGCGAATACACCCACACGAGGCGATCATCGCAGCAGGCCACCGCAGGAGGCTGAGTGCGAGGATAGTTGTTGATAATGCTATTGATAGTATCCGCTCCCAACGGCGGGGTGTACTCAAACAGGTTAGTCCAGCGTATCGGCTCGTTGTTTTGTATATATCCCAGTATCCCTCCATCATGCTCCCAGGTACGCAGTTTTTCATCAGGATAGTCATAGTGGGTTCTTATGTGCGTGTAGGCAAAGCTGTCGTTAGGCGAAACAGCCGTAGAATACCAGCCTTCTGGACCGCCATGGGCAAGCCGCAAGGAATCTATCCATATCAGCCAGCGTATGGGATGGCGCGTCAGGCCACGATCGCTGAACACCCGACCCGCAGGATGCGAAGGTTCAGGGTAGCCAGTCCTACAATCTATCCAGAACACCACGAAACGGTCGTTATCAAGCCAATAGACTTCAGGCCTGTCGCCGTTGTAGAGCTCCCCACCGTCATCCACACGATGCCCCATCGGCTCCCAGGGCAGGATAGGCTCATCCTCGGCATCAAACACCTGGAACCTGGGATAACCTTCCCCGCTCTTGTGACCTTCATGCCAGGTTACCACCAGGTCGCCGGCATCGCTCAGCGCCACACAAGGATAGTGGGAGCAGACACGATCAGGGAGATCGCCGTGAACCCTGAAGGGGTCACCCTGTGGACCGCCCTCGAAAGAATAACGTCTGGCGCAAAGCAGCCCTCCCGTATCCCAGGTCCAGGCTATGGCAAACTCGCCCTGGTTGCTAAGACTCAACCCAACCGCTCTGTTGGAGGTGCTGATATATCCCTGATGGTCTGTCTGAGGGGAACCCAGAGGATTGCCGCTGCTTTCAAAAAGTTGTAAACGTAAAAGCACCTCATTAGTAGGAACCAGCTCAGGATTTTCTGTCCAGATCAGGACGGTGTTGCCTGCCGAATCCATGTCAAGATGGGAACCGCAGATCCGGTTGGTGTCCACAGCCTTGGTTATCTTGTAGGCTTCGGTTGAGGGGTCGCCGTCCGGGTCAAAGAAACGTATATATAGGTCCCCCTGCTCATACGAAGTTATCCATGGGTGGTCTATCCATGCTACGGCAAAACGCCCATCAGAGGCCATTGCTGTGCGAAGGCACCCCTGATGATGACCAGGCTCAGCCTCGGCTATGCGGAAGGGTTCAACAAGCGTCCCAGCGCATAGGGTTAAAGCTAAAAGGCTTATATTAAGCATTACTGCCTCCTTTTGTCTCAGTATAAGCGGTTCTCCGGCAATGTCAAGGCCAGAAGAGGAGGGGGCAAGCCCCTCCTCTAATCGTTCAGGTTACTTACTCTTCGTAGTATATCCGGTCGCCTGCACTGCCGCCTTTTCCTCCTGTAATGCCCCAGGGGACACTGTAGCTTACAATCCAGTGTGCGCTATAGGTAGGCGTAGCAGGCGGACATGGACACATAGTGTAGTCGAAGTAGTCGTTAGGGGCACGTGTATTCCAGGTGCCTACGACGGTGAAGGTATCAATCTTTGGGGGGTTTGGGGGCGGCTGGGGGATTATGCGAATCGCATTACCTGACCATTCAGCTTCATCGACTTGCTTTTGGCCTTCTTGACCTGTGTCTTTCGAGCCGCTGGGCGTAGTCACCCAAAGCTTGATGGTGTAGCCAGTCCTGGTGCAGGTGAAAATGCCAGGGGTTACAGTGTTGATGTAAAACGAATCGACGGAACCAAAGGTGCGGTCCTCAAGTATGCCTTCACCTGACACATAGTCATAGGTGTCGCCAAGGTAGATGAGGTATCCTGAGTTAAACCAACCGTCCCAGGCTTCCCAATAGCCGTAAGCGCTGGTGGCGGCCACGAGCATCACCGCAACCGCGGCGATGAGGAGTAGTTTTTTGTTGCGCATCTCGTACCTCCTTTAGATTTGCGGGGGGGCTTTATTGTCCTCCCTGTATGAATTTATTATAGGTGCTAGGGGGGGTATGTCAAGGTGGTTTTGATTAATTAGGCTAAATAGTATCACTAAGTAAGGTTAACCAGCGGCAGTATCGCTGTAAGCGAAAAGGAGCAAAAAAAGACCCCCTCCACGCGGGAGGGGGTCAAGGAATTCCATCCAGTTGCCCTGGTGAGCCTGTCGCATTGTTCTACAATCCGTAGAAAGGAGGTGATCCAGCCGCACGTTCCCGTACGGCTACCTTGTTACGACTTCGCCCCAGTTACCGAGTTCACCCTCAACACAGGTCCTCACGAGGTTAGACTCCGCGTCTTCAGGCGCCCACGACTTCCATGGCGTGACGGGCGGTGTGTACAAGCCCCGAGAACGCATTCACCACAGCATTGCTGATCTGCGATTACTAGCGATTCCACCTTCATGCAGGCGAGTTGCAGCCTGCAATCCGAACCATGGCCGCTTTTACGGGATTAGCTCCACTTCGCAGTGTGGCAACCCTCTGTAACGGCCACTGTATGACGCGTGTAGCCCTGGGCATAAAGGCCACGATGACTTGACGTCGTCCCCACCTTCCTCCCGGTTGACCCGGGCAGTCCCGATAGAGTGCCCAGCATAACCTGATGGCAACTATCGGCAGGGGTTGCGCTCGTTGCGGGACTTAACCCAACACCTCACGGCACGAGCTGACGACAGCCGTGCAGCACCTGTGTACGCTCCGGGGAAAACCCCGGTCCTTCACCTTTCGGATCCGTACCACGTACATGTCAAGCCCAGGTAAGGTTCTTCGCGTAGCAACGAATTAAACCGCATCATCCACCGCTTGTGCGGGGCCCCGTCAATTCCTTTGAGTTTTAGCCTTGCGGCCGTAGTCCCCAGGCGGTACACTTAATGCGTTAGCTCCGGCACTGACTGATGCCAATACCTAGTGTACATCGTTTACGGCTAGGACTACCCGGGTATCTAATCCGGTTTGCTACCCTAGCTTTCGTACATCAGCGTCAGGAACATCCCAGAGAGCTGCCTTCGCCATCGGCCTTCCTCCTGATATCCACGCATTTTACCGCTACACCAGGAGTTCCGCTCTCCTCTTCTGTCCTCTAGACCGGCAGTATCGACCGCAGTTTCCGGGTTGAGCCCGGAGATTTCACAGCAGACTTACCAATCCGCCTACGCACCCTTTACGCCCAGTGAATCCGGGCAACGCTTGCACCCTACGTATTACCGCGGCTGCTGGCACGTAGTTAGCCGGTGCTTTCTTCCGGGATACCGTCAAAGCGCATACGTATTGGGTATACGCCCCATCGTCTCCCGGGACAGCGGTTTACATCCCGAAGGACTTCATCCCGCACGCGGCGTCGCTGCGTCAGGCTTGCGCCCATTGCGCAATTTTCTAGACTGCTGCCTCCCGTAGGAGTCGGGCCCGTGTCGCAGTGCCCGTGTGGCCGATCACCCTCTCAGGCCGGCTACCCGTCTGTGCCTTGGTGAGCCGTTACCTCACCAACAAGCTGATAGGCCAGGAGCTCATCCCAGAGTGGTAGCTTGCAAGCAGAGGCCACCTTTCCTCCTCTGCACTATGTACAGTGGAGCGTATGGGGAATTAGCCCCGATTTCTCGAAGTTGTTCCCCGCTCCAGGGTAGATTACCCCAGTATTACTCACCCGTTCGCCACTAACCTTCCCTACGTATTGCTACACAAGGAAGGTCCGTACGACTTGCATGTCTAAGACACGCCGCCAGCGTTAGCCCTGAGCCAGGATCAAACCCTCCAAGCAATTAAATTCTTGAAGGTTGATGCGCCAAAACTCATTAGGGGCTGGAGGAGTTCCAAATTTCCCAAAGAGCTAAGAGAGGAAAGTATAACCTCCCTCTCTCTCTTGTCAAGTCCTTTGTTGTTTAAAGAACAATCCTAAACCTGTAATTATCCTCTTTCAGTTTGATTATAGGGATATGGATAGGTTTGTCAAGTGGATATACCCCAACCAAACACTTTGTGTTTGGCTTGGGACCCCGAATTAAATGCTCCTTTTGACCAAGGGTCAAAAGATCGCAGGAAGTTTTATCTGGAGTGCATCAACCGTGTTGATGCGGCAATGACACGGTCATTGCACTCCATAGGTTTTCCTCCCCCTCCCTGGTGGACTCAGCGTGCCCCTGTCGGGTGCTCTAGTCCGTTCAATAATATCGGCACAGGCTGGAGAGCCTGTGCTACATACCTTCAATATCTCCCCTTGATGGGGCAGTGTGCCCCTTGGGATACTGCGTATCCCATAGGGTAGAGGATAGAGGTGAGGGTGCCTCAGCCCTTGGGCCTGTAAACCACGCTAACGCCCAGGGTGGTTGTGTGGAAACGGGTTGGCTCGCTGTAAAGATTGGAATAACTCGCGGCTTTGTAGGGGATTATTTCGGGCCTTATGCGCCAGTCTCCGGCCCCGACATCAAGCGTCAAACCCAGACCTCCATATAGATTTAAAAATTGCATCTCCTGCGCGCCTTCCCATTGTATCTGTCGGATGTAGTAGGAAATAATCCCTTTACACGAGACAACTGCTCGCAGCCACGGGGCGATCTTGTATCCCAAAGCTAAGGTAGGATAACCGTCCAGTATATAAAAGCAGGTTAGCGAGCTATCCGGCGGTAGGGGCTTAGTGTAGTGCAGATAACCGAAGCCCAATGAGCCGGTGAGCTCGACACGTCCGGCTTCAAAACCGCCGCACGCATCCAACACCATCGCATGGGGTGAAGAGTATTTGATACCGAGTTCCATATGGGGTAGAACTCCTATGCGAAACAGGAGATCAAATGTGCGTACGTCGTAGCCTCCGGCGTTTGGGCACCACATAAAGAAGTTTGAGGTTCCGAAGCCGATCTCGCCCTTGCCTGGTGCGAGCAGTTCTGTTGAGGAGTAGTTGGTGTAGGTAGGGACAGTGTACCACCCGAAGTCAATGAGCCTTGGCTCGGCCCCAAGAGACAGGGTGAAAGAAATCATGAGCAAGACAAAAGACGTTCGGTTCACAAGCGAGTTTATCACAAATATAGGGGGAAGTCAAGACGTCGAAAAGTTGACGTTGCGATCGGGGGGCACCCTCTTCAGGTGTTTTTAATATGTAGCACAGGGTGGAGAGCCTGTGCTACATACCTTCAATATCTCCCCCTTGACGGGGCAGTGTGCCCCTTGGGATACGCAGTATCCCATAGGGTAGAGGATAAAGGTGGAAGTGATTCACCCTCCCCTTAATCCCCTCCCGTCGAGGGAGGGGTAACTCGGGGTGCACCTCCAGAATCTCCCCCTTGATGGGGGAGGTTTACCTATATTCCCCCTCCCTGGTGGAGGGGGACGACGCTTGCGTCGGGGGGAGGGGAATTATTATTCCGGCTTGATGATTATTGTCTGGACGGTATCAACGCGCGACTGGTATATTGTATCTACACGTGAAGCGTCAGGCGGTGGTCTGAGTGATTCCGGCGTGATAAACAATAGCGCGATTGTTATCGCAAACCACACAGCAAAAGCTCCGATAGCCACCCAGAAGCCTCTCTTTAAGTTCTCCCTTCGATCGTCCCTCCCAAAGATCATGGACAAAAGGATGATGATACCTGTAGTCACAATCGCCAGCCCGGCCAGGGCTACGGGTATGCTTGCCCCGCCCATCCGCACCGCCGTTGGAACGATGGTCACAATAAACGCAATTATCGCCGCGAAGATTCCGATGATTTGTACGAAATTGCGCGTCATGCGTTGCTCGTTGTCTTTGGCAATTTCGACTTTTTTGTCAAGCTCTTCAGTTTCTTTTTTTACTTTCTCAAAACGGCTTTCAAGTGGTTTAATTACTTCTTTCTCGAGTTGCGCTTGCGCTAACTTGTTTTGGGCTTGCGCTTTATAATTTAAGCCTTTTGAAGTCAGATCCCAGTTTAACGCACCCAATTTTTCAAGAACACTCCCGATCAGATATAATTTTCCGACATCTTTCTCACCCCAACCTAAACCATCAAGCCACATAAAACATTGTTTATATCTATCATCGGCTTCATAAGTGGCCCTGATTTGCTCCGAGCCTATACCATTAAGTATTTTAAGTAGCAATAAATCGGCGGCTTCAGGTTCGTCTGCTTTTTCCTTAGACAAATACCAAGCATTAAATAGGATTAGTAATTTTTTATGGGTTGTATCTGCATAATCAAAGTAATGAGAGAGTGAACGTGTGCAAATTTCCACGAGCCTTGAACAAGTTACTCTCTCAAGTGAGCGAAACGAAACGGTTTTCATTTTTACATTGTGGATATCTTGTTCCTTCAAATAATCGTCACAGGCTTTTGCTTTTGCGTCTTCGCAATTCAGGTTTTCAAAAGTTATTCTTTCGAATAGATTTTTTAGGGTTTCAAGTATTGCTTTCTCGTTTTTACTTTCATGCAAAATCTCTGCGGATTGATCCAACGCAGAAACTAACCAAGGTTGGAGACGATCAGGTATTACAAACAAATCTTCTTCAACCTTTTTGCTCTTACCGGTCTTCATCATTCCTCCTACGGCACATATTACGCCGGGGGTGCGGGAAAGTCAATAGATGGAGGACACCCTCTCCAGGGTGTCCGGACAGGCTGGAGAGCCTGTCCTACACGCTCATCATTCCTCCTTGCGGACATGTTATATGTTAGAACAAAAAAAGTCAAGGGCTTATCCCCTCCCCCTTCATCCCCCTCCACCAGGGAGGGGGACATTACGAACAACGTGATAACAACATATTACCTCCCCCTCGACGGGGCAGTGTGCCCCTTGGGATACTGCGTATCCCATAGGGTAGAGGATAAAGGTGGGGGTGAAATATCCACCCCACAAAATCGCTCCGCGCTTTCGCTGGGACCCCGGAAAACCTTACTTTCCAGCAAGCACCAGTCGGTTTCTTCCGCCGGTTTTGGCCGCATACAGAGCTGAGTCGGCGGCGCGGATTAAATCCTCGCGCGTGCGTGCGTCTTTGGAGTAGATGGCTCCACCTACGCTTGCCGTAACCTGGATGGTTCCCTCAGGGATGCGAACCATGGCACGGCGGATAGCGGCCAGTATCTCCTCTCCCCTGCCGATCATCTGCCGGGAGGGGATGTTGGGAATAATGAGCGCGAACTCCTCGCCCCCATAACGGGCAGCAATGCCTTTATCCTTGATAACCTCGGCTATTTTGGCAAGCACCATATCACCCACCGGATGACCGTAGGTATCGTTGATGCGCTTGAAGTGGTCTATGTCTATTATGAACACCGCCACCGTGCCTGATTTCTTGAGACACTCGATAAGTTCTTCTTGGAACGCACGGTGATTGAGAAGTCCGGTGAGACCGTCCAGGCGAGCAAGGCGAGCAAGCTCCTCGTGGTAGCGCACGCGCAGGAACGCGGCGGAAAGCAATGCGGCGGTAAACCCCAGTATCTTACCCTCACGTCCGCTGTAGGCGTCAGCCTCTTGTTTCTCCAGCCAGAGCACCCCGTGGGTCTTTTCGTCCTCTTCAAAACCGATGCCCAGGAAGGTTTTGTTAACGGCAGGCTTCTCACCAGGCCCAAGCCGGTAGAGGCCGGGCTTTGTCATGTCGCGCTGCTTTAAGAAACCTTTGTGCTTGGCGGTCATGGCCACCAGGCTGCGTTCCGGATCGAACCGAAACCCTTTATCAAATCCGTTCGTTCCTTCGTATCGCAGAACCTTTGCACCCTCCTTCTCACGCAGGCGTGCAAAACCTATGGCGTCCGGCGCAAAAAGGTCACGCACCAGTTCAAAGCTTCGGTCTATGAGTCCTTCCTCAGATAGACCGGTTAAGAGGTTACCTGCAAGTTCGTAGAGGCCGGAGAATCTAAGTGCCTCGCGGTGGCGCTCCTCGTAGGCGCGAGCAATCTGGATATCCCTTGCCAGAAGCGAACCCAGCCGAACAAGAAACGTCTGATCATACTCCGTAAACATTCGCCTAGCGTCGGCCACAAGGATGCCGTAGTTTGTCTCCCCGCTTTTGATGGGTACGGTGAGAAGCGAGTTAACCTCAACCTTGCCAGTGTAGTAGCCGAGCCTGTCCATATCAGCACCCAGATCGCTAAGCAACGAGGGCTTTTGCTCACGCGCAAGGTAGCCGATCAATCCCTCACCTAGCTCAAAGGAGACGTCATCCTTGATGCGATCGCTGTGCGAGCGTGCCGCGACAAGGTGCAACCGATTCCCACTGATCAGGAAAAGGGCCGCGGTGTGAACGTTCAGGGTCTCGAACCCCAGATTGACGAATCCCTTGTAGAGGATGTCGGCGTCAACGGAGTAGGTCTTCTCTTTGAGTGCTGCAAGACGCTGGGAGCGAGGGCTTACCAAAGGATCAAGCCAATGGTACTTGGCGCGCTCCCGATCAAGGCTCAGCTCAAGAGCCTGTCTGTGTCTCTCTTCACGACGCAGGAAGAGATAGGCTAAAGCGGCAAAGCCGACAAAAGCAGCCAGAGGGCCGAAGGGGAACGATGTATCCTCGAGGTGGAAGAGCGCTGAGCCCGCCTCGAGTGTAACTATTGCTCCAACCGCAAAGAAGTAACGCCAGGAGCTGGTGCGAAGGCCTTCTACGAAAAGCAAAAGGAAGTAGAAGAAAAAGAGCTGGGAGCCGCTACCTCCGGTAAGCTGAACAGCCGCGTTTGTTGCGGCGAGAGAGGCAATAAAGAGCCATAGGTTACGGGATAGGAGAAGCACGAGTGCAGCAGCTACAGGTAATGCTATAAGATAGAGGGGGTTTACTTGTAGCAGGAGTTGACCCGTAAAGCTGAAGTAGGCGTATGCAAGGAACGGCAGAAATGTAAGCAGTTTAAGGATATTGCGTCCGCCCATCGCCCTAGCACTCCTCAGACACTCTTGATAACATTTTTAGCGTGTGCAGATGTCTGAAGGTGTGATAGATAGTCGAAGCCCACGCGTTGCAAGCCTCCTACCAGTGTGCGAAGTGGCGCACTCCGGTAAAGACCATAACCAGGTTCTCGGCGTCTGCTGCTGCGATAACCTCCTGGTCGCGCATGGCCCCGCCCGGCTGGATGACCGCGGTGACGCCGGAGCCTTTGAGTTCCTGGATGGAGTCAGCAAAGGGAAAGAGCCCGTCCGAGGCGCAGACCCGGACACCTTCATACTTCTGCTCTGCGGCCAGTCGCAGGGCTCGGCGCGCAGAATCCACCCGGTTGGGCAGACCGCCACCTATACCAAGACTCACATCCTTGCCCGTGATCACCACCGAGTTGGACCGGGTGTGCTTTGTCACCTTCCAGGCGAAGAGGAGTGCGGCCTTCTCCTCATCTGTGGGTGTACGTTTCGTGACCACCTTCCACTGCTCTGAGGTTTCAATCCGGGTATCACGATCCTGAACAAGAACCCCGCCGAGGGTGGAGCGGATTGTTACCTCAGGCATCTTACCGGAGTATTGAACGAGACGAAGTTTGCGCTTCTTGGCAAAGAGCGGCATAAGTTCTTCGGGGACGTGGGAAGCGGCCATCACCTCGACGAACTTGCCCGAAAGGAACTTTACGACCCCCTCAGTCAAAGGTCGGTTAAGGGCGATTACCCCGCCCCAGGCCGAAAGCGAATCGGCGTTGTAGGCTCTGGCGAACGTCTCGGCATAATCCTCTCCCTGGCGTTGCTCAGCCACCCCGCATGGGTTGGCGTGCTTGGTTATCACTGCCGCCGGACGCTCGAACTCCTGAACGGTAAGGATCGCCGCTTCAAGATCCATAAGGTTGTTGTAGGAGATGGGATGCCCAAGAAGTTCTTTGAACTTGAGATCTGCAAGGGGGTAGCGGTAGTAGATACCTTTCTGATGAGGGTTCTCTCCGTATTTGAGCTCCATCGGATCATTGGCATATAGCCCTACCGCCCAGTGGGTAGAGGCGATCCCTACGGATGAGGATTCGGAAAGATAGGATGTCACTGCGGCATCGTAGATAGCGGTGCGCTGGAAAGCTGCCCGTGCAAAGCGAGCGCGCAGTTCAGCTGAGGTCTCAGTATTGGTCTTTATCTCTGAAATCAACTCATCGTACTGGTCAGGTGAGGAGACGACGGTGACGTAGGCAAAGTTCTTGGCAGCGCCGCGAAGCAGGGTTACCCCGCCGATGTCTATAAACTCAATCATCTCCTCGAGGCTTAAGCTCTCCTTCATCTTCTGCTCGAATGGATAGAGGTTGACCACCACGATCTGGATACCCGCGGGCCTGCCGAGGATATCGGTGTAAAGTTTTGTGTGCAGGGTCTTGACGCGGCCGTCCTGGGTCTGGGTAAAGCCTGTGTAATCCGAGATCTCTATCACCCCGATCCCGGCACGCTCAAGGAAGGCGGCCGTGCCTGAGGTGGAAAGTATCTCGTAGCCGGAATCAACCAGCACCCGTGCCAGCTTATCAATACCGGTCTTGTCCGACACTGATATCAAGGCTTTCTTCATGTTAAGCTCCAAACTTTTTCAAACGCCTGGCATGGGCCAAGAGAATGGGCATCACGTCCAGGCTGTTAAAGTGTCCTAGAACCCCACGCGCACAGCACCGTTCAGAAAATCCCGACTCTCCTTCTGTGCGGGCAGTCTGGGGGGCATAAAGCAGGAAAGGGTTGGGGTGCCAGGAGTGACTCTCAAGCATCGCCGGGGTGGAGTGGTCAGAGGTGATGGCAACCACGTCGAAGTTCAGCTTCAAGAGCCTCGGCAAGAGCCCATCGAAACGCTCTATAAGCTGGACCTTCTTTTCGAAGTTGCCGTCTTCACCGGCGGCGTCTATCTCCTTGAAGTGCACGAAGAAGTAGTCGAACCCCTTCCGATTCTTGCTGAGTGTGGAGAGTTCCTCCTCCCATGTTGATCCTGTCTCAAGGACTTGCATGCCGACAAGCCGGGCAAGCCCCCGATACATGGGATAGGTCGCAATTGCCCCGGCCGCAAGACCGAACCGCTCAGGGAAGGGTATAAGATCAGGAAGCGACGCAAAGCCACGCAAAAGTAGGCTGTTAGCGCGTTCCTCGGTCTGCAGCATCTCCTGAGCCTGGATAATGAAACGGTTGACTATCCGTGCGGTTTTACCCGCGTCACTGGCCAGTGGTTTTATAACCGCCGGAGGGCTGCCTTCCTTTTGAGGATCGGACTCTGAGAGCTCGTGGCTTAGGCCTTCGCCGTCGAGGACAAGCACAAACCGGTGTCCCTTGCCCGGCCGGATATGGATCTTTACGTCCTCTATCTCGCTGATCTCAGCACTCAACCGCTTGCAGATGCGTTTATTCTCCTGGGTGGAGATGCGCCCTGCCCTGCGGTCAATGATAACCCCGTCCTTTATGGCGGCAAAGTTGCCGCGAGCTGCCACGTCGCCGCGCTTTAAGGGGTAGTCTATCCCCAGCGCCTCAAGCACCCCGCGACCGATCTCGTACTCCAACGGATCGTAGCCGAAAAGCGCCAGGTGCGCCGGACCTGAACCCGGTGTGATACCGGCATCAACCGGGGTGGTGAGACCCAGTGAGCTTTTGGCAGCCAAGGCGTCGAGATTCGGCGTCTTAGCGATCTCAAGCTCGGTCTTGCCGTTACGCTGTAGTCCTCCAAGCCCGTCCGCAACCAAAAGAAGGATCTTTGTTTCTCCAGGAACAACTAAATCACTCAAGAATTCCATCGGGCCTCCATTTGGAAGCCATATTATAAAGGAAATCGGACGAACGTCAACGCCTCGAGCACTTGACTTTCTCATCTCTTCCTAATAGGCTCGGTTATGAAACCAACCTTCTTTATCTCCTCACTGCTCTTTGTGACCGCCTCGCTTTGGGCACAGCCGCACTTTACGCGGCCAAAACCGGCGGAAGAAACAGGTTGGTGCTCGCTAGTAAGTAAGAATTATTCCAATACCTATTGTCTGGACAGCATGTAGTGCGAACCTTTAGGTTCGCTTGATGTTGAACTGAGTGGGGCTTTGGTCAAAAGGAGGTATGTAGCACAGGCTCTCCAGCCTGTGCCGATATTATTGAACGGACTAGAGCACCCGACAGGGGCACGCTGTCCACCAGGGAAGGGGATTAAGGGGAAGGTGAAGTTTTGTCTATGAGATTGCTTCGCTCCCTTCGGTCGCTCGCAATGACGGAGTGTTCTTCAATCCGTCCTTCGGGGCCCCCGCGGAGTCACGCAGTGAATCCGTGGGGTGAAACTATTGACATAATCCCGCTTCAAGGTATAGTTTTGGGATGGGTTTCATCGATTGGTTATACGACTGGGCTCGGCTAATCGGAGCGGTTGGTGGCCTTATTGGAGGGATTGGTGCGCTGATAGCTGTCTTTTTCCTTTGGCGTAATTTGGTTCAGATGAAAAAACAACTCAGGGAGATGCGGGAGCAGAAAGTATCTCGTAGGGGCGGACTTTTAAGTCCGCCCTAAAGAAAGAATGACCAATAGATTGCCGAATAGAAAACTTTCAACCCTCTGAAATTCTTCAGCTACAAAGGTCCCTATGCTTACTCGGTTACTATTTGTACCTGTGAAAAATCGCCGATTTTCAAAATACCGAAGGCTGTTAAAACAATTTTAGATTTACTTAAGGAAATATCAACCAGATACGGTTTTCGACTGGTTGCTTATTGCTTTATGCCGGATCACCTTCATTTGCTTGTGGCTGGAGATAAAGACAGTAATCTGCTTAAGTTTATTCAAACCTTTAAACAGGTTTCATCGTGTCGATTTCGGAAAAACTTTGGCGAAAGACTCTGGCAGCGGGGGTACTACGAGCATGTGCTCCGGGCTGAAGAGAATCCGGAGAAGGTGGCGCGATACATCTGGGGCAACCCGGTGAGGAAGGGTTTGGTTGAGCATGAGGAGGAGTATCCATTTTCCGGGCCGGAAGTTATATTATGAAGGGCGCACCTGAAGCTAAGCCCTTAATGCTCCTTTTCTCCTTCGGAGAAAAGATCGCAGGGAATAGATTGCTTCGCTCCCTATGGTCGCTCGCAATGACGTTTTTCTCGGGGTCCCCGCGACATGAAATGACGACGCTTGCGGAGTAAATTGCGAAGCAAGTTCGTGGGGTGCTAATTCCCCTTCCCTGGTGGAAGGGGACTTTGGTTGACAATCCACGTACCCCGCCTATCATTATGGCTATGGAAGAAAAGGAAGTAGAAGTTAAAGCGCCTGAGGCGGACGCAGAGCCTTCCTGTCCAGACGAGAGCCCGAAAGAAAATCTAATCCCGGTCTTCATCATGGGTAAGCGGTTCTTTGTGCCCGAAAGCTTCACCATCATCACCGCGATGGAGTATGTGGGTTTTCAGTTCAAGAATGCAGTTGGCTGCCGCGAGGGTTTCTGCGGGGCGTGCGCAACCATCTATAGATTGGAAGGCGACTACAAGCTACGCACCGGTCTTGCCTGCCAGACCGTTGTTGAACCCAACATGCACCTTGTGCAGATCCCCTTTACCCCGGCGGTCAAGGCCGTCTACGACATCTCAAAGCTTAAGCCGGAACTCGTATCCATACAGCGCTACTACCCGGAGGTGTTCCGGTGCGTTGCCTGCAACTCCTGCACCAAGGCGTGTCCGCAGGAGATCGAGGTCATGGACTACATCCAGGCGGTCAAGCGAGGCGACCTTGAGACCGCGGCCGACCTCTCGTTCGACTGCATCATGTGCGGTCTGTGTGCGGTGCGTTGCCCTGCGGAGATGGTTCAGCATAACATCGCACTTTTAGCGCGCCGCCTTACTGGCCGCTACCTCTTACCTCGTTCGCATCACCTTGAAGAGCGGCTGGCCGAACAGAGGGAAGGTTCCTACGAGAAGGATATTGAGGAACTTATGGGACTTTCGCGCAAAGGGCTAACCAAGCGCTATACCGAGCGCGACCTTGACTTCGAGGTCTTCTAGGAGCCCAGATGAGCGGTTATCCTGAATACATGCAAGCCTCCCTGAAGAAAGTCGCCGCGACCCGGCCAGCACGTCTTGAGAAGGCGAGAGAGGGCCGTGAGGTGGTCAAGGCGATGACATTAGCCGAGCGTGAGGAGGTCCTTAACAAATTTCACCCCGACTACCTGCCTGACGCGCGCAAACCCGTTCGTGTCGGTCCCAACAATGGCGAGGAGATGACCTCGCGCGTTGTTGATCTTCTTGAGAGCTACCCCCGCATCAACACTGATGATTTCGATCTTAGTGAGCCTGATTACGATACTGACGTATTGATCATCGGCGGAGGCGGCGGCGGATGCATGGCTGCAATCCAGGTGGCAAACGCAGGCATGAACGCCGTTCTTGCCACCAAGCTGCGCGTTGGTGACTCAAACTCCATGATGTCGCAGGGCGGGATGCAGGCCGCGGTGAACCCGCACGACTCGCCTACCATCCACTACCTTGACGCGATAGGCGGCGGCCATTTCGACAACAACCCGGAGCTGGTCCAGGCTATGACCATGGATGCGCCCAGGATCGCGGCTTACCTTGAGGAACTCGGTGTGATGTGGGACAAGGACTCAGAAGGACGCCTTATGACCGAGTCGGGCGGCGGAACGTCTCGACGCAGGATGCTCTCCTGCCGCGACTACACCGGTGCCGAGATACAGCGGGTCCTGCGCGACGAGGTCAAGAACCATCCTGATAAGATTACCATCGTTGAGTACTCGCCGGCAGTCGAGTTGCTTTTGGACGAGGCAGGAGAGGCTGCTGGTGCGCTCCTCTACAACATGGAGACCGGGGAGTATAACGTTGTGCGTGCCCGCTCGGTGATCATGTCCACCGGAGGATACGGCCGTCTGCACATCAAGGGTTTTGCCACAACCAATCACTACGGCGCGACAGCCGACGGTCTGGTGATGGCCTATCACGCCGGGGCCAAGCTTTTATACATGGACTCGGTGCAGTTCCATCCCACCGGTGCCGCATACCCTGAGCAGATCGTGGGCTTTTTGATTACCGAGAAGGTGCGAGGACTTGGTGGTCAGCCGGTCAACAAGGAAGGTGAGCTGTTCGTTTTTCCCCTGGAGCCACGCGACGTTGAGGCTGCGTCATTTATACGCGAGTCAACCGAGCGCTCTCTTGGGATCGAGACCCCTACCGGTCGGGTCGGGGTGTGGCTCGATTCGCCCATCGTTAATCTCTTGAACGGTCCTGGCACAATCCAGGCCGCGCTTCCTGCCATGGTGCGGCAGCTCAAGCGCTTCGGGATAGATATGACTTCCGAACCCATGCTTGTCTATCCTACCCTGCACTACCAGAACGGCGGCATCGAGATCAACGCTGATACCCAGACCACCCTTGCCGGTCTTTACGCGGCAGGCGAGATCTCGGGCGGGGTGCACGGCCGCAACCGTTTGATGGGTAACTCGGTTCTGGACTACAACGTGTTCGGACGCAGGGCAGGTCATGCGGCGGTCGAACGGACCAAAGCTCTGGCCGATCGTCCACCCGCACGTCTTAATCTCGATCACGTGCACGCCTACCGCGCCGAGCTTGAGGAGGCAGGAATCCCCGAGACTTCTCACGCACCGATCCTTCTCCCCGAATACCGCAACCCCGAGGTCTTAAAGAAACACCGCAAGGACTACGATCCGTTCCTGGGCGAGTTCATCTAGAGCCGCTTCTACTCGATCGAGGTGTTCAGGGTGCGGGGCTTAAGTAGGTACCTATTTTACCTCTAAAAGTCAAAACATACTTAACAGGAAACTATTTATATATTACAAGAGATGTAGAGTTAGGGCGGTCAACACTGTCCGTCCGGTTATCTCCTTTTGGGCTCTACAAGGCTTGACGAGCTAATCTTTTTCACTAAAATAGGGCAACCAAAACCAACCTTGAGAGGAGGTTGCAGTGAGTCCTATAGAGTATCCCGTTCATTATAAAGTGGACCATCCTGAGAAGCTCTCGCGTGGTCTTCTTTTCCTGCGTTTGTTTCTAGCGTGGATCTACGTTGGGATCCCGCACGGCTTCCTGCTTTTCTTCATCGGTATCGCGGCTTTTGTGGTTATGATCATCGCGTGGTTCGCGGTTCTTTTTACCGCCAAGTACCCGAAGTGGGCGTTCAACTTCGTGCTCTTCTATTGGCGCTGGCAACTGCGTGTCCTAGCTTACCTTTATTATATGACCGATGTGTATCCTCCCTTCACAGGCAAGGAGATCGAGGGTCACCCGGTTCACTTCTCCATTGACTACCCTGAGAGGCTCTCGCGTGGTCTTTTGTTCCTCAGGCTTTTCCTCGGCTGGGCCTACATCTGGATCCCTCACTATCTTATACTCTGGCCGCTTTTAATGGCGGTGAGCTTCATCGTAAGTGCTTCCTGGTGGGTAATCCTCTTTACGGGTCGCTATCCGCGGAATATGTTCAACCTCATTGTGGGCGTCTATCGTTGGTATCTGCGAGTGATGGCCTACTCTGGCTTCATGACCGACAGGTACCCGCCCTTCACCGACGAGGAATAAGATCTAAATAGAGAGCCAAAAGATTAATGAGGCCGGACGACCGGCCTCTATTCTTTATTGAGGGGTTACATCAATCACTTGACTTCCTTTGTGAAATGTGTATAGTCTGCCCGTACGGTAGAACGTAGAGGATAAGCCAAAAGGAGGAGATATGCATAAACTCAAGCTCTGCAGCTACAACATAAAGTGGATGGCGCACCTTTTTAAAAAGAAGGGTGTTGAGCCATTAACCGGCTCCTCGGAGGAGGCCGAGCGTAGCAAAGCCATTGCTTATGTGATTAAGGCCGTAGATCCGGATATCTTGGGTATATGCGAAGCACCAAATTCACCCCAGCATCTTGAGAACTGGGTTCGAGAGTTCTTGTCAGACGCAGGTTACAACGTGGTAATGGCGGAGGAGGGGTTTCTTTCCCGTGGACAACAGGAGCTTGCCGTCCTTTACAAATCTGAGAAGGTGCACGTTGGGGTGGCACATGAACGCAACGCGAAACGCGACCCATTCAACGGCAGATTTGAGTTCGACACAGACGACGACAGGATAGAGGAGATACATAGGTTTTATAGGCCACCTCTGGAGGCCTTGATAACTACCCCTGACGGTAATCGGGAGCTGGCGATGCTTATGGTTACCCACACGAAATCCAAGGGGATCTTCAACGCCGTTGATCTGTTGACCTACGAACGTTCCTCCAGACGTAACAGGTTAAAGCTTTTGGCGCAGTGCTCCTGGATTCGCAAGAGGGTCGATCAGTGGATGAATGAGGACGGCTGCCAGGTTATTGTTATGGGTGACTTCAACGACGGACCTGAGATGGATTACGATGAGCGTCGCCTTTGCAAGAGTGCGGTTGAGATCGTTATGGGCTCGATCTGGGAACCTTCTGGGGTTCTGCAAAACGCGGTCGAAAAGCCTGGATGGAGATGGAGCAGAAACAGGAAGAAAGCCGGTTGGATGCCAGCCTCGGCGTGCTTCAAGGATCGCTTCACCGAAGATTACGTAAATGTACTTATCGATCACGTACTCTTCTCGCAAGGAATCAAGATCTCAGAGCCCGGATGCGGTCGTGTATGGAACCCCTACCAGAACGAGAAGGAGATCGGTGATAAAAAACTGAGAGAAGCACTTGATAAGGCATCCGACCACTATCCCGTCTCGGTGGAGGTGGAGATAGAATAGTAGTTACAGCGTTTTTCAGGGATTCGTGAGGAGGGCAACAAAAGCCCCGGACTGGGGGCCGGGGCTTTATCTCTTCTCGTGTGAGACACTCCATGTGGGTTACGGGATCAAAATTCCATCGTGATCAGTTTTTTGCCTTATCCCGCTTACGTTTCCGGATGATGCAGACAACCACTCGTTCGATCCCCCAACCTATCAGGGCCAGAGGGACGACAAGAATCACAAGCACGAGTAAAATCCCCACCAGTATCTTTACAAGCACGCGCGTGGTATTTACTACTCCCCTCCAGACATTACTCCAATAACGCGAAGGCACGCGTCTGGGAGTGACCTTGCTGCACAGGGTTAGGTTGATGGTGGATTCAGCAGCCATCGTCTCAAGATATTTTATGCGGCCCTTGATCCGGTTGACGTTGCCATCCACACGCTGAAGCTCGTGTTCGACCTTGATGATCTCTTCTACATTACGCGCCCTATTCAGGTGTCCGAAAAGGCGTTTGCGCAGTTCAAGCTGGGTCTGGAGCTGAGCCTCGAGATCGTAGTACTCCTCGGTTACGTCCTGGCCCGAGATCTGCTTTCGTTGTACCACACCCAGTTCTTCGAAAGCGCTGATAAGATGGATGAACCCTCCAGGCGCTACCTTGACGGTAAGTTCTGCTCGTGCGCCTTCGGTTTCAGAGATGGTGCTGCTTTGAACATATCCGCCACTCTCCTCGGTCAGCTGGACAGCGCGGGTATAGGCGGCATCCACGTCCTTTACCCTGATGGAGAGCGACGCTCGCTTGATGATCATACGGGTTGAGGGGAGGCTGAGGATATCGGCTTTGCCTCCTGCCATTTCTGCCATTTGAGCACCGGACGCAGCTTTACTCTGGAACGACACATCCCCTCTGGATAAGGTCATGGGTGCTCCCTCATCATACTTTGGCTCCGCCGACCCCTTGCCGCGGCAACCGAGCAATCCCCCAAGAGCTAAAAGGACTACTAAAAAAGAAATCCAGCGCTTCATAGGAACCTCCTTGGTAACCGATTCAATAGGTAATACACGCTCCCCCTTGCTTTATTCCATCCGATTTGATGGCTAATGTTACTGGATCAGTCTATGTCGCACTCTACCTTGATGGGAATCAAGGGGATCTTGGTTGACTCGATATCCTCGATCTCGCCTTTGTCGTAGAGCTCCACTTTAATCTCGTTCGTGTCAAGGGTTATCTTCTGGACCCAGGCTTCTACATGATCACCCTTCGGATCCACTTCAATCAGGTATTCTTCAGGGGCGAAACCTTGGATATCCGAGGTATCCACAATGCTGCTTGAGTAGGCGATGTCAACTGTTACCCCAAAAGCCCCCGACTCTGCAAGGAAGTCGAGGCAATGCGCAACGTCATCGGCTGGAAATCATCCCTTTTTCCAACTCAAGCAGGCGGGCCTTGAGACCCAATCCGCCGCCGAAACCGGTGAGCGAGCCGTTCGAGCCGATCACCCGGTGGCACGGTATCACTAGAGGGAAGGGGTTGCGAGCCATCACCCTGCCTACCGCTCTGGCTGCCTTCGGGTTGCCTGCACGCCTGGCAAGCTCTGCGTAGGAGAGCATCTGGCCGCAGCGCGTCCTTGCCAATGCCTTCGATACCTTTCTTGCAAAGGGCGTCAACCTTTCCCAGTTAATCGGTAGACTAAAACTCACCTCCTTGCCAGCCAGATAATCGCCGAGCTGTGCAAAGAATCTTTCGACTTCTGGTGGCGGGTTTTCGTTCGATATGCCTGGCCGGGCAGGGTTTATGAGTATCTCGTGCGCCTTGCCGTCTTTCCATCGTACCGCAACCCGGAGCGTACCTGAGGTAAAGAGGAACGTCTGCATCAGATTAGTATAGGTAGCGATCCGTTAACGTCAATTAGTCTTGCCCTCGGCTCGAAAATGATTACAATACCGGTGTGGCGAGAATCGGGATAACCCTCGGTGATCCAGCAGGTATAGGCCCGGAGATTGTGGTCAAAGCCTTAGCCAAACTGCGCAAGGAACCGATTCACTTGACAATCATAGGTTCCGTAAGTATCCTTACCGCGGCTCAGATGATGCTTAAGACGAACTTCCCCTTGCCCCGAGTAGCCGATACCGGCGAGGTGGATTTTGAGTTCTCTCGTGTGCAGCCCTCGGCGGGTAAAGCAGCGCTCGAAGCAATAAAGAAAGCCGTCAAACTCCTCAAGGAGGGCGAGATAGACGCATTGGTTACCGCTCCTGTGAGTAAAGAAGCCATCGGGCTTTCCGAGCCTGGCTTCACCGGCCACACCGAGTTCCTTGCCTCCGAGTTTGGAACCGGTGAGGTGCTTATGGTCGCTCACTCGCCCTACGCATCCTTTGCGTTTGTGACAACCCACCACCCGCTTCAAGACGTGCCAGGACTCATCACGACCGACCGCGTTTTACACAAGCTTGAGCTCTACAACGATTTTCTCGTGACCCTTCATGGCCGCGAGGTCAGCATAGCAGTTCTCGCACTTAACCCACACTCTGAAGAGTTTTCGTATGGAGAGGAGAAAAAGATAGCAGACGCCGTCTCCGCAGCCAACAAGGAGGGACTTGATGTTCAAGGTCCCTATCCCGCAGACACGTTTCATCGTCATATACAAGAGGTGGACGGCTTTCTTACCCAGTATCATGATCAGGGGATGATACCTGCCAAGCTGCTGTCACGCGGCGAAGGCGTCAACGTCACCTGGGGACTGGGGTTCGTGCGCACCTCACCGTTGCACGGCACGGCCTTCGATATTGCAGGCAAGGGTGAGGCCGATCCATCAAGTATGATAGCGGCCATCCGCATGGCAGATTACCTGACAAGGAGCTAGATGGAAAAAGAAGGTTTTGATTTCAAACCTATCCAGCCGCCTGAGGAGTTAATCGGCAAGTTGACTGCCAAAGCGCGTCGGTTGCGTAAAGATGTGCTCGTGATGCTTGCGAAGGCTGGCTCAGGACACACCGGCGGCTCGCTTTCGGCCGTAGACATACTCACCACCCTTTACTATCACGTTCTGCGCCACAGACCTCACGAGCCTGGCTGGCCGGACCGAGACCGCTTCGTGCTCTCCAAGGGACACGCCGCACCCTCGCTTTACGCCGTGCTTGCTGACTGCGGATACTTCCCGGCCAAGCACCTTAAGACCCTGCGAAGGTTGGGTTCGCCCCTGCAAGGCCATCCCTGTCTGTGCACCCCGGGTGTGGAGATATGCACCGGTTCTCTTGGGCACGGTCTCTCGCTTGCCAACGGGATGGCGTTAGGTCTTCGTATTGACCGTAAAGATTCACGCGTCTACGCGCTTCTTGGCGACGGCGAGTGCGAGGAGGGCGAGGTTTGGGAGGCGGCTATGAGCTCTGCACACTTCAAGCTTTCAAACCTTACGGCGATTGTAGACAAGAACAGGCTGCAGATCGACGGCCCAACCTCGGAGGTGATGAACATAGATCCCCTGGATGAGAAGTTCCGTTCATTCGGCTGGCAGGCGCTTGTGGTCGACGGGCACGACTTCAAGCAGTTACTTTCCGCGTTTCGTTTCGCCGCACAGGAACGACGCTGCCCCACCGTTATCATTGCAAACACCGTCAAGGGCAAAGGGGTATCCTTCATGGAAAACAACCTTGAGTTCCACGGTCGTGCGCCAACCGAAGAGGAGTTGAAATGGGCTCTGGCAGAACTGGGCGAGTAGAGCGCTTCTCCCTGCGCAATGCGTACGGAGAGGCGCTTTTGGAGTTGGGCCGCAGGCGCAAGAACGTGGTGGTGCTGGATGCCGATCTAGCTTTATCTACGCAAACCGCTCGTTTCCGCAAGGCCTTCCCAGACCGCTTCTTCGACATGGGGATAGCCGAGGCCGATATGATAGATACCGCTGTAGGACTGGCAACCACAGGCAAGCTTGTCTTCGTCTCGACCTTCGCCATGTTCGCGGTGGGCAAGCCCTGGGAGCAGATACGCAACTCGGCCGCCTACTCCGGGGTAACGCTTAACATCGTTGCGACCCATTCCGGAATCTCTGTAGGCGAAGACGGCTCCTCCCATCAATGCATAGAGGATATGGCGCTCATGCGGATCATCCCAGGGACAACAATCATAGCACCTGCAGACGACATCGCTACCTACGCACTGGTAATGAAACTTGCTGATCACGAGGGCCTTTCCTACATGAGATTGTCCCGTCCTGATCTGCCCCGGATATACGCCGAGGGCGAGTCCTTCGAGATAGGTAAGGCCAAGGTGCTCAAAAAGGGAACTCAAGGCACTATAATTGCCACAGGCTCACTTGTTTGGCCTTCGCTCGAAGCCGCGGACATTCTGGCCTCGGAAGGGATCTCCCTGGGTGTAATTGACATGCACACGGTAAAACCACTTGATGAGCAGCCTGTTCTTGAAGCGGCAAAGCGAACCGGCTTCATCATTACCGCCGAGGAGCACACCGTTATCGGAGGGTTGGGCGAGGCTGTTTCATCGCTTCTTTCAGAGTGCTGTCCTACCCGAGTCAAGCGGATCGGTATCCAGGACCGCTTCGGCGAGTCAGGCTCCTGCGACGAGCTGATGGATTTCTTCGGATTTACCCCTGAAGCTATAGCTAAGGAAATCAAGGAAGCGCTATGATCCGACTGGAGGGTGTGTCCAAGAGCTTTGCTCCGGATAGGGAGGTCTTTAAGGAGATCAATCTTCACGTAAAGAAGGGTGAGTGGGTGTGGTTCCTGGGAGCCACCGGGGTAGGCAAAAGCGTTCTTATGAAGATAGTCTATGGTGCCTTGCCTCCCAGCCAGGGCAAGATTTTTGTTCTTAACGAGGATGTCAGCTCGCTCAACGAGACAGCACTATCCAGGCTGCGTCGGAGGATGGGGATTGTTTTTCAGGATATACGCCTGCTTGACGACCGGCCGGTTATGGAGAATATCGTTCTTATCCTAGAGGCTTTGGGCAGATCAGGGCGCGAGGCTCACGAGCGCGCCGAGCATTGGCTCTCAATGGTAGGGATGAGCGATCACTCCTCCCGCTGCCCCTATGAACTCTCAATAGGCCAACAACAGAAGGTGGCCCTGGCAAGGGCACTTGCCAAGGAACCCGAGCTCCTTCTGTTGGACGAACCCTTCTCATCCCTTGACGAGAAGGAAGAGAGGGAGGTGCTCAAGCTATTGGGCAAGATAAATCATGAAGGAACCACGATACTTGCGGCAAGCCACGTGCACGAGGTACTGCATTTCCTTCCAGGAAGGGTACTTCAGTTGACCGCGGGTGGCATAGAGTGAGCACCGGTTTTGTTTTGAAGGAAGGTTCCAAGCTCTTCTTCAGAGGCAGGCGTATCTCGTTTGCAGCGGCTGCGATCTTCGCCGTTGTCCTTTCGATCGTAGGGGTTTTTGCACTCGGGACGTTCTATCTTCTTTCGTTCAAGAACGAGATCGAGAGCCGGCTTGAGGTCGTTGCCTTCCTTTCCCCTGATGCAGACTCAGAGGAACTCATCGGTGAGTTTTCAACCCTTGAGGGGATCGTTTCCGGTTCTGCGGTGTCAAGCCAGGAGGCGCTTGAGGAGTTTCGCCGCGACCTGGGAGAGGACGCAGAGCTTCTGGATATACTGGATGAGAACCCGCTCCCTCCATCAATCAGATTAAAGCTCACGCCGGAATACCGATCACGCGCCCAGCTGGATGCCCTTGAGGAGAAGCTACTTTTATTCGAGGGGGTCGATGAGGTATGGGTAGACCGAAATCTTTTGGACAGGCTGAACAAGTTCCTCTACATCCTCCTGGGTGCGGACGCGTTCGTGCTTCTTCTGGTTGGATTATCCGCAGTTCTCGTGACCATGCTGGCCACACGCTTTGCAATCCTTGACCGCAGGCGAATCATAGACCTTTACTGGTTGATGGGTGTGCATCCGCGCACACTCAGAGCGCCTTACGTGATCGAGGGGCTTTTTGAGGGCCTGTTCGGCAGCATCGTGGCATACGGAATCGTCTTTGCCCTTCACCTCATACTTTACTCGCTCGTAGGTTCGATGGGCTTTCCTGCTTGGAAGCTTGCCGCAGTCCTTCTGGGTTTAGGTCTTCTCTTCGGCTGGCTCGGTTCAGGCCTTGCAATAGACGCATTCAAGCTTAAGAGAACGTGAAGCGAATCCTGCCCTGGCTTCTGGTTATTCTCGTTCCGTTTATTATGCTTCCACAGCCCAAGGCCGAGCGTCAAAGGGAGCTTACAAAGATTCGCTCCCGCCTCTCAGCGGTCAAGAAAGAGATCAGCGCATTCAAAAAACAGGAGAAGGGCATAGCCAGGGAGATTGATCTTCTCCAGGAGCAGGTCTCTCTGACCAAACGGCTTATCTCCGAGCTCAGGCGTTCGCAGCTCTCAACCCAGGCAGGGATAGACTCGCTTCAGGAAGCGATCGATTCGCTGGGGACCCAGCTTGAGGGAAGCAAGGAGAATCTGCGCAAAAGGCTTGTTTCACTTTACAAGCGGGGGCAGTTCTACGATCTGGAGCTAGTATTCGGCGCCAGCTCGGTTGCAGAGATATACGACCGCATCTACTTTACACGCTACGCGGCGCGCGCCGAGGAGCGGCTATTTGAAAATCTGCTTGACGCAAAAGCCAAGGTGGAGCAAAAGAAGGACAGCCTACAGCTCTTCAACAATGAACTTTCAGCGCTTCTTGGAGAACAAAAAGCGGCCAAGGATTCGCTTACTTCCGCAAAACGAAGCAAACAGAAGAGGTTGAACAAGATCCAGACCTCAAAGAAGTCGAAGGAGAAACTCAGGAAAGAGCTGGAGGCGCGCAGGCACGAGCTGGAGAGACTGATCGCTTCCATGGATCAAAGACCCCAGCCCAAACCCACCGGAACGGTTATAGAGAAGGGACGAGGCAATCTCCCATGGCCTGTGGCAACGAGGAAGGTCCTGGCAAGCTTCGGAACCATCGTTCACCCGCGCTACAAGACCAGGACCTTTAACGACGGCATTGATATAGACTGTTCGGGCACCAAGACGGTCAAGGCGATTCATAAAGGGGAGGTTTCTTACGCTGCACATCTTACAGGTTATGGTCTGTTGGTAATTATAGATCATCAGGACGGCTACTACACAATCTACAGCAATCTGGATAAGATAAGCGTAAAGACAGGCCAAACCGTATCGCAGGGGCAGACCTTGGGGACGGCCTCAGATTACCTCCATTTTGGGGTCAATAAAGGTGGAAAGTTCCTCAACCCCATAAACTACCTGAAGTAGATGACATCGCTAAACCAGGATGTACTTGATATACTCAAGGGACAACCGCACGCGGTTGAGTTTTTAGAGAAGGCCGCAGAGAACCCTCAGGGCGGTTACATCTTCTTCGGGCCAGACGGGGTAGGCAAGCGCACCGCAGCCATCCTTTTTGCCGCAGCAATCAACCCGCCTTCGTTCAGCGAGACGATATTCTCACTTTCGCACCCCGACATAGCGCCGCTTTTCCCGTTCAAGGCCGAGCCTGCAACCGGACGGGAGAAGTGGCTCGAGGAGTGGGGCAAGGAACGTGAAAACTACATGCTTGATAAGCTCTCACCGGACCCTAACCCTTCCTGGGTCATCTCGATCGACAGGATACGCGATCTACGCAGGGAGATGAAGTACCCGCCGCGCATCCTGCACCACAGGGCAGCACTTCTATTTGACTTCGACCGGATCAGGGAGGAGGGCGCCAACGCGTTCCTTAAAACACTTGAGGAGCCGCAGGCACAGACCGTGCTTGTGCTTACCACCTCCCGCCCCTTTGCCCTGCCTGCAACGATCCGCTCGCGCTGCAAGCTCGTTAGATTCAAAGCCCTTGAAGATGAGGTGATCAAGGATAAGCTTTTAAATGACGGTTACCCTGAAGAAGAGGTAGACGTCGCTGTGGACGTCGCCTTTGGCAGCCTCAAGCAGGCATACCTTTATCTTGATGATAAGGAGAGTCTTATCTCCGAGGAGGTGTTTTCGTATCTCCAACATCCTGTCTCCTCAGATCTGGATCTGGTGCGGCTGATAGAGCGGCTCAGCTACCAGGTAGGTCTTGATAAGGTCCTTTCATCCTTTAGCCTTGTTTTTCGGTGGGTGATGCGTGCCCGTTCAGGCAGACGCCCAAGCTGGAAACGCTTGGCAAAACTCGTGGACGCCCTTTCTGCACGGATCTCACGAACTGCCCTTGTTCATAACATCCTTGCAACCGAGCGGATGTCGGGCAGGGTGTCGCTCAACCCCACGCCATCACTCTTTCTCTATCAGTTTCTTTCTTCCCTAAGGTTTGATTGAGACTTCACGTCGATATTAGATGTTGTTTACGCCGTCGTAGGCGTGTTACGGGTTCGGCTCAGTCTGGGACACCCAACGGCGGCACACTGAGTCAGTGCTACACTGAATGGTTTTTAATCCACAACCACCAGGCGCGCGGTGTGAGAGCCGCGGCTGGTCTTTAAGGCTACGAAGTAGACACCTGAGGACAGTGCGCTGGTTGGTATCTCGATCGCATGATTACCTCGATTAAGGGTTCCAAGCGATTTTCCGCTCACCCTGCACCCCAGAGCATCGTAGAGGACAAGTTCTACCTTCTGGGACTCGGCAAGTGATATGTACATAACGGCTGCATCCCCGGCGCGAACAACCGGAGACAGTATCTCGATCCCCCAGACAGAAGGTCTGGAAGGCTGCTCCGCGATACCCAGATCGTAGCCGAACCAGCGAAGAACTCGTCCCATGAACGCCTCCTTGGAGAGCACCATGTAAGGATTCCCTGTAAGCCCCTCGAAAGGAAAGGCAAGATATGCAAGCTGGTATGTGTCGTTCTCAAAAGCTATAGCAGCGGCGTTGCCGTCGGAGTAGAGAAGGATGGGAAACGCATCGCCGGTGGCAGAGATACCGTCCTTTGACGTGCCATATGCGGCCGAGACCGCCACCAGCTCATCCTCCCCTACAATGGGATTATTCCCGGCGCCATTGATTACGATCTCGCTTTGATTCGGGGTTTCAAACTGTGCGTGCAGGAAGTCGCGGTAGAAACTTGAGCCTGTCCTGTCCTCGCCCAGGTTCTGGCTGGAAATGACGAGTTTACCGCCACTTGCAAGAAAGTTCTGCAGGAGTCCTTCTTCTGATTCACTCAAGGTAGCGCTTTCCTGGCCGGTAAACCAGACAAGGACCGAATCGTGCGTTCCTTGGGCGAGCAGCATATCCTCAAGCGATGTCAGGTCCTCTGCGGTGGCCTGCTCATGGGGGACTTCCAGGTTGTCCAGAACCTCGTCATAGATCAGGCTCAGTCCCTCATCTGCAACGTCGTTAACCACAAGCAGCCCTGGCCAGCCCAGCATCAGAGCAAAGCTGAAGGTCTGTTCGAAACCGGTCGTTGTTTCTCGCAGGGTAAGCCTTGCTTCAGTCTCAAGACAACCCGGGACTTCGGGAGAGAGAGCCAGGGTAAACGGATCGGATGCGTTGGAAGCAACCCCCTCCTCGGCGACCGCACCAAACGAAACCTCAGGTTTTGTGACGGTTACCGCTTTGCTGTTGACAAACAGCTCACCCTCTACGTTGTCAGCAGCCCCCCAGAGATTTTCAATGGTTACCACGAGTGTTCCCTTCTCGCCCGGTTCGATCCTGGCGTTGCCCCCGCCTGACTGCCTGATTGAAACCAAGCGGAAGTATGGAAGATGCTTGCCCACATCAAGATGGGCATATATCACGCTGTCAGAGTCGGTTATGTCAAGCACACCGACTCTCGTATCTTCCTCAAAGTAGTCTCTGCTTGTGGGATATGGCAGGTGGGTGTAGAACTCCCTGCGCCTCCATGTGCCGGGGAAGGGATCGCCCGGATCCCCAGAGCTCAAGTTGCGTTCAAGATCAAACTTCCCGTCCGCCTGCTCGACTGCCACGCGGTAGTGATGATACGCTGAGTGCTCCCCGGGTATATACTGGTTGTTGTTGTTGTGTTTTGCCTCGTCCACGTGATATACGAGGAGTCCTTCGCCGGGAAGTTTAGCGTCAAATAGACCCAACTTCCGGCGGTTCTCAACGAGGAAGTACTGCCTGCCCACTGTATCTCCATCTGTCCAGAGACGGTAGACTACAGGGGTAAACTCTACCGCCGCAAGTTCCGCGTTGATCTTGTAATCGGTTACGCGAACAGGCTGCACCCATCCCAGCCTGGATTTGCACCAGGCGTCAAAATGGGCAGGCGAGGCACCGCCGCCGTTCCATGAACCACCGGCCATCAGGCTCCAGCGGCCTACACCTCGAGAATCGTAGTCGTAGTCGTAAAGATCGGGCAATCCCAGGATATGACCGTACTCGTGAGCAAAAACCCCAATGTTGATGAGCGAGCCGGCACAGTGTTCCTCGGGCTGAACCGAGTAGCGCTCAAGTCGAATCTTCCCGCCGTTTGCAGACGCATCGTTGGTTTCGTAGTACGTTACCGACATGTGAGACCAAATCCTGCCGCAGTGGTTCTCCTCGTATCCCGGTCCGGCGTGAACAACGTACACCGCATCTATCGCACCGTCGTCGTCCCCTGAGTTCGGGATACCATCAGGGCCGTCGTTATCGAAGCGAGCGAAATCAACGTAAGGGTCGGCCGCCTTGACCGCCTCCTCGGCCAGTTCAGCGGAGTGTTCAAAACCGTAGTATTCTGACCAATAGTCGTAGCTGCCAGCAAGACGGTGCCAGGCGCGTCTGCTCGAAGGATAAGGGGAGACCTCGCCTGAGAACTCAAACTGGCCGTAGGAGTTCTCGATGTAAAAATCCTTCATGCTGCCGGTCTTCTTGAGGCCTACGCTGAAGAGCAGGGTGTCGTAGGCAGCAGGTGGGTGATGGAAGGTGTCCGCCTTGTTATCATAGAAATCCACAAGTATGGCTATACCTGAACCTGAGGTCACAGGTTCTGCAGGCATGGGGATTGAGTGGAGGGCTGCTTGTGCATTGAAAGCCTTCCAGGCCTGGGCCACCTTTTTAAGTTCACCTGTGGCGCGTAACTCTTCTACCATGTCGGGATGCAACGGCATGGGGATAATCGGCCCTTGAGCGAGACGCTCGCTTGCTGAAAGCCCAGCAGCGAACAAAATTGATAGCAAGATTGTATTCATAGATGTAAGTCTAGCCTGCGGAGACGCTATGTCAAGGTGTGGACGATGAGGATCTGGCGTGTTGAGAAGGTGAGGACGGGTGAAATCTTTTGAGAAATTAATTAGATACTTGACAAGCCCAGAGTTGGGACTATATTTTATAAAAGGAGGAAAATAAAATGAAGTTTTTAACTCTGTTCGCGCTAATGCTTCTTGCATGGAGCAATGGGGTAGAGGGTGCATTGAAGTTTACCGGTGTCTGCTACGGACCCTACAGGGACAACGAAGCCCCGGCGTTTTATCCCACTGTTGAGGAGATAAGAGAGGACATCCACTTTATTAAGAACCTCACAAATTCGATTCGCATCTACAATATAGACTGCAGTTTGGGCGAAATACCACGCATCTGTGAAGCAGAGACCCTCGATTGTTACCCAGGGGTTTGGATCTCAGGACAGAGAAAGCTAGATAGTATGAGAATTCAAGAATTGATCATGCTAGCGAAGGAGAATCTGAGTTGTGTAAAGGGCCTTATAGTGGGTAACGAGGTTTTGCTGCGGGGAGATTTGAAAAAGGAGGAGCTGATCGAATATATCAAGGAGGTCAGGGATAGTACGGGTCTAGAGGTAACGACGGCAGAGATATGGGGCCTTTGGGATGATAGCCTTGCGGAAAATGTGGATTTCGTTCTCGCTCATGTCCATCCTTACTGGGAAAACATCGCAGTTGATGATGCGGCAGCTTATGTTAAGGAGAAATGGGAGTATTTGAATGTTCAGTTCCCTGGTAAGGAGGTGATAATCGGAGAGACGGGATGGCCCTCTGAGGGCGATCCTCGTGGAGATGCTGTGCCTAGCGAGGAGAACCAAAGGATATTTCTGGATAGCTTAAAACGAATTGCCGAAGAGGAAAACATGCCATATTTCTACTTCGAGGCGTTCGACGAGAAGTATAAGGTGACATCTGAGGGAGAGGTGGGTGCTCATTGGGGCATCTACTACTCTGACGACTCGATAAAGCCCTTGCTGAAAGACCTTGTGCCTGAGGATGCTCAAGAGGGCATTGATAGACCGGCACGCGACAGGAAAGTCACCATGCCCTGGTACGTGTATAAGGACGCTTTGTCTTGCGAGAATCACTTCATACCCTCGGGCTGGATGGGATACCGACAGGGGATAAAGACTTTCGATGAGGTTTGGTTAGAGAATCCTTGTTCTGGCAAAACTTGCATAAAAATCACATATATCCCTCAATCCTCCTCAGAATGGGCCGGAGTTTATTGGCAATACCCTGAGAACAACTGGGGTGACCTCCCTGGATACGACCTTTCTGCAGCGGATACCTTTCTTTTCTGCGCACGAGGCGAAGAGGGAGGAGAGAAGGCAGAATTTAAGGTTGGAGGTATTGGATCTCTAGAGCTGAATTCGACAGGCGTTATAACCCTGACAAAGGAATGGAAGGAATATGGTATCCATATACGGGGAAAGGATCTGAGCAACGTCATCGGGGGGTTTTGCTGGGTTAGCAATTACAGCCAGAATCCAGAGGGATGCACCATCTATCTTGATAAAATCCGGTACGACCAATTTAACAGTATACATGAATCAGAGACATCCACTACATCACCCTTGCCACATGTGGATATGCTCTCCCCCATCGGTCAGCGGATTGTGATGAGGTATGCGAATTACCCACATGGCTTCTCAGCCGCCGTCTTCGACGCCTCAGGCCAGAAGGTGGACGAAATACACGCCTCCGCTGGCGCGTCGTCCGGCACCATCACCTGGGGCGAGGATTATTCGCCTGGGGTGTATTTCATCCGGGAGATGTCCGATAGCTTATCAGCAACGCAGAAGGTTATCCTGATACGATAGGTTCCACCTCTTTCGTCTGCGATCTTTTACCCCTGCGGGGCACACGTGCCCGGAGGGCAAAAGGAGCACGTGTAAGTCTTGATTTTTGAAGCTATTCCTTTATAATCTTCCCATGAGTAGGATTCTAGTAACAGGAGGGGCGGGATTTATTGGAAGCCACGTGGCAGAGGCGCTTATTGAAGCCTCTCATACCGTGGCAGTCCTCGACAATCTCTCGTCAGGTAGACGTGAGAATCTCCCTGAGGGGTCCCGCTTCTTTGAGGTTGATATCACGGATAAGGAAGGGTTAGAGAAGGCCTTTTCAGAGTTCAAGCCTGAGATTGTAAATCACCACGCGGCCCAGATCTCGGTAAATCGTTCGGTGCGCGAGCCTTGCTTCGACGCGGAGCAGAATATTTTGGGGACCATCAATCTGCTTGAGGCATCGGCCAGACACGGGGTGAAAAGATTTATCTTCGCCTCGACCGGCGGCGCGCTCTACGGCGATGCCGAGATTATCCCATCCAACGAAGACACGCCGGTTATCCCACTTGCCCCCTACGGCATCGCCAAAGCGTCGGCTGAGCACTACGTCCGCTTCTTCTCGGCAGAGCGGATAGAGCCTGTGATTCTGCGTTACGCCAACGTCTACGGTCCGCGTCAGGACCCTCACGGCGAGGCAGGCGTGGTGGGTATCTTTTCACTTAAGGTACTTTCGGGTGAGGGGTGTGTGATCTACGGAACAGGCGAGCAGACCCGGGACTTTGTCTACGTTAAGGACGTAGCGCAAGCAAACCTGGCGGCTGTGGATGGCGAACCCGGCACATACAACATAGGCACAGGGATTGAGACCAGCATCAACAAGCTGTTTTCAGAGTTCAAGAGGCTTGAAGGTTCCCTTAAGGTTTCCCACGATGCCGCCCGTGCGGGCGAGGTGTTTCGTTCCGTGCTGGATGCAAACCGGGCCAGAAGCGCTCTGGGCTGGCAGCCTCAGGTGAGCCTATCCCACGGTATCCGCGAAACATACACCTGGTTCAAGCAGAGGCTCGGGTGATCTTCGACCTCATCATACGCAACGCATCTCAGATAGTAACGATGGAGGGTGAGAATCTGGGAGTAATAGAGAAGGGAAGCGTTCTTTTGCATGAAGGCCGTATCTCAAAGGTTTGCACGGTACAGGAAGGTGAGAGGTGCGACGCCGAGAAGGTACTTGATGCGGAAGGCATGGTGGTGATGCCCGGCTTTGTGGACTGCCACACGCACCTTGTGTTTGCAGGATCAAGAGCGCAGGAGTTCCGCAGACGCATGGGGGGTGCAAGCTACGAGAAGATTGCAAGGAAAGGCGGTGGGATACTCTCGACAGTAAAGGCGACCCGGCACGCGAGCTTTGAGGAGCTTTATGAAGGGGGACTCAAATGGCTTCGCGAGATGCTTGCCTGGGGTACTACGACAGTTGAGATAAAGTCGGGCTACGGGCTTAGCCTGGCCGATGAGCTCAAGCAGCTTACCGTGATCCGCAGCCTGGCCCAGGAGGTGACCCAGACGCTGGTTCCCACGTTCCTTGGCGCTCATGCCTTTCCTCCGAATGTGCCGCGCGAGGAGTATGTTGAGGAAGTAATTGATTTGATGCTTCCCGAGGTTGCGGAGAAGGGGCTTGCCAGGTTCGTGGATGTGTTCTGCGACTCGATAGCGTTCACAAACGAGGAAACTCGCAAAATACTTGAGAAAGCAGCCGAACTTGGCTTAGGTATCAAACTTCACGTGGATGAGATAGAAGATACAGGCGGTGCCAGGCTTGCCGCGGAGCTTGGTGCGATCTCTGCAGAGCATCTTATCAAGGCGAACGAGGAGGGAGTTCGAGCGATGGCCGAGGCAGGTGTGATACCTGTGCTTCTTCCAGCTACCACATTCTTCTTGAGGGAGGAAGCCAGACCCAATGTGGAGTTAATGAGAGAACTAGGGATGCCGATGGCTGTGGCGACGGACTTCAACCCGGGTTCATCTACCATCTTTACCCTTCCCCTTGCTGCGGCGTGCGGGTCACTCGTGGATGGATTAACCCTTGAGGAATCACTTAAAGGCATCACCATAAACGCTGCCCGCGCCCTGGGGCTTGCCGATGAGATAGGTTCAATAGCGCCCGGAAAGTATGCCGATCTTCTGCTGCTTGAAATGGATACCTGGGAGGAGCTTTTGTACCTCTTCAACCGCAACTCGATACACACCGTTATAAAAAGAGGCGAGGTGGTTTGTGCTCACGAGTGAGGTGCGTAAGGCGCTGAGTGATGCCCTGCGCGAGGGCCGCCTGAACGAAGCCAGGATGATGCTTGAGCGGGAAGGAGCCTATGCCCCGGACGCGGAGGAGTTAAGCTACTTTCAAGGGGTGCTTTTTTTGGCCAAGGGGCAAACCCAGGAGGGTGCATCCAAGCTCAAAGACGCGTTGAGTATGGCCCGGGAGCGTTCAAACTTTGTTTTTGCGATCGCGGCCGCGGCGCGTCTGGCCCAGAAAGACCCCGAGGACATAAATATCCGTCTGCAACGGGCCGATCTCTATCTAACCATGGGACTGGTGCATGCAGCCTACGACTACCTTCTGCGTGAGTTCGACTTCTACCGCAGGCGCAACGACCCTCGTTCCCTCTCCTTCATCGTAAAGAAGATGATAACGATAGATGAGGAGAATCTTGAGTTGGCACTTAAAGTGGCTAAGATACTCGATCATCTGGGACAGAAAGACGAGGTGCGTCGAGTAGTGGAAAACGTTATCTTTACCCTTCAGGGTCAGGGGAGATACGACGAGGCGGCACAGATACAGAAGGAGTACACCAAACTTTATGAGGAGTCATGAGACAGGAAGGTCTGGATCCTGAAGGCAAGGTAGAACTCGCAGGGCTACTCTTGCAGATAGGCTTCAAGTCCGAGGCAGTAACCGAGTATCTTATGGCGGCCCAGATGTACGAGGAACGTGGGAATAAGGAAGAAGCCGTAAAGCTTTATGAGAAGATACTCGAACTGGACAATGACAACCAGGCCGCTAAACGAGGGCTCGAAAAGCTTAAGCCACGCTCTCGTGAGAACATAGACGAGATGGTTGCCAGGATGGGATTCGGAGCCGCTCCTGGTGAAGAACCCGCCCCCGAAGAACCTTCTACACAAGGGATAACTACCCCCGAAGAAACCGAGACACCTCCCCCATCGGCTCCCGAAGGTGAGCAAAAAGTGCAGAGCACATCAGAGCCCCCTGAACGTACACCAACCACTGAGGTAAGCGAGGTCCAGGTTGAACCCCAACCACCTGCTGAGGAAGCAGAACCCAAGGTGGAAGAAGGGGGGATTGATCTGGCCAGCATAGGTATCGAGGAGTTTCTGGCTTCGCTTATGCCTCTGTTAAAACACACCCCGGCCGAACTTAAAAAGAGGCGCGAACTGGCCTCCTTCTTCCGCGAGGAGGGATTGTGGTCTGAGGCCTTCTTTGAGGAACGATCCGACTACCTGCAGAAACCTTCCGTCAAGAAGCTGCATGACCTCCTATCACTGCTTGCACATTCGGGTGATAAAGAAACATTGATTACCTTCCTTTTGACTGAAAGCTTCACCGAGCGGGAGGTGGAGTTGAAGAAAGAGGTGCTCAAAGCGCTTGCTGGGGCATACGAGGAGCAGGGGCGTCTGCAGGATGCGAAAAAGATAAGAGAGAAACTTGCTACCCTTGCGTCACAGACGCAGAAAAAGAAAAAACCAGGGGTGAAGATAATTGAGGATGTACCAAGGCTCTCCGAGGAAGATACCCCTAAAGGCAAGAAGAAACCCGCAGACCCGATCCAGTTTGTTTAAAGATGGCTTACGAGACCTTTTACAGACTCAAGTATGAGCCCTTTGCGGTTCAGCCCGATCCCCGTTTCTACTTCAACAGTCCCCAGCATGCAGTGGCGCGTGAGTATCTCCTGCACGCGGCTGAACGCGGAAGAGGCCTTGCTCTTCTCTTGGGTGAGATCGGAACCGGCAAGACGACCCTTTCGCGTCGCATACTCGCCGAACTCTCGGAAGACGAACGCTACAACATCGGCATGGTGGTCCTCACCCACTCGATCAGACCACGCGGGCTCTTAGAAAAGATCGCAACCCTCTTCGACATCGAATACCTGCCCGATGAGGCCTCTGAGTTGTTTTCCCTGATAGTGAATCGACTATTCGAGATATATAATGCCGGTAACAAGGCGGTGGTATTCATAGACGAGGCGAATAAGATTGACGATCCCGAGACCTTAGAAGAGATCAGAGGGTTCATCAATCTTGAGACCGCGGAGGGTGATAAGCTGGTTACCTTTATCCTTTTGGGTCTACCTGACCTTGAGGTTAACCTGGCGCAGAACGCGGCCCTATACCAGCGCGTTGCCGTACGGGTAACCCTCAATCCCCTGACCGCAGATGCCGTGAAGGCCTACATCCGGCACCGCTTACAGATCGCCGGACATATGGATTCTATCTTCACCGATAAGGCACTGGATGCCGTAGCCTCGTTCTCCGGTGGACGCCCAAGGCTCGTCAACATCATCTGCGATAACGCATTAATCGAGGGCTACATCCAGCGCAAGCCAAATATAGACGAGTTTATCATAGAGCGGGTGGCAAAAAACCTTAACCTTATCCCTAAAGAACTCGGCTCGTGACAGGCTTATCCGCTGACCTACACATACATACAAGCTACTCAGACGGTTTGCATTCTCCGGCCGAGGTGGTAAGAATGGCAAGCAAAGCTAACCTCAAAGCAATGGCTATCACCGATCATGACACCGTGGCCGGGCTTCGAGAGGGAAAGCTTACAGGCAGAAAGCTTGGTATTGAGGTAATCTCAGGGGTGGAGCTTTCATGCGATCTTGAGGGCAAAGAGATTCACATGCTTGCCTACTTTGCTCCAGGCAACGAAACCGTGCTCGAGGAAAGGCTCGAGTGGTATCAGGCCAAGCGTGAGGAACGGGTCTTTGAAATCATCGATCGCCTCAACCAGGCGGGTATAAGTCTTGACATTGCAGATGTGCGTCGCTTCTCTACCGGTAAGTCAATAGGCCGGTTGCACGTGGCCAAGGCGCTCATGGCTCAAGGAACCGCCCGCAGCGTCCACGAGGTGTTCAGTCGTTTTCTCGGGCCGGATGGTGTGGCCTACGTTCCCAAGGCCAAGCTCTCTGTGGCGGAGGCGGTGGAGTTCACACACGAACACCAGGGGGTGGCGGTGCTTGCCCATCCCGGCATGTACCGCATCGAGAACGCGGCCGAGCGCACGTTAGAATACCTTGACGGGATCGAGGTCTGGTATCCTGAACATCCACCAAGTTTTGAGGATCATCTCTATGCACTGGCCTTGAAGAACCGGCTTATACCCACCGGAGGCTCGGACTACCACGGCGTAGAACGTAACCACATCGGATGCGTGAGGATTCCATACTCGATAGTAACCCGCCTCTTGGATGTAGCTGTCGGCGTGTGAACTACCTTGCTTTATTACTGGCAGCGCTCTCCCCCATCCAACTTGCAAGACTGCAGTACGGCGGCGGCGGCGACTGGTACAACGATCCAGACGCCCTGCCGAACCTGGCCAAGGAGATCTCGGAGCGAACAAGTATCCTTGCAACTGAGGAACAGAAGGTGTTGACGTTGATGGATCGCGAGATCGAGAACTACCCTATCCTCTACATGACCGGTCACGGAAGGGTCTCCTTCTCCAAGGCGGAGCGGGAGAGGCTGAGGGAGTATCTGCGGTCAGGCGGGTTTCTTTATGCCGACGACGACTACGGGATGGACGAAAGCTTTCGTGCCGAGATCGCAGAGGTTTTCCCAAACTCAGAGCTTGTGGAGCTGCCGTTTGATCATCTCATCTACCGCATCTTTTACGATTTTGATAACGGCCCGCCGCAGACCCACAAGCACGTTGAGGGACCGCCCAAAGGCTTTGGGCTTTTTGACGCCGGGCGTCTGGTTATCTTTTACACGGTGAACTCCAATCCCTCAGACGGCTGGACAGTAGCTCACAACAACCCAGCGGACGTTCGCGAGCACGCCTTCCGCATGGGGATAAACATCGTCCTGTACGCGCTGTTGAACTAACCTCTGTTTCAGATACAGACAATCCCTCCACACAGGCCCCATTCTTAAACGGCAAATTTACTATATGCCGTAAAACGTAGGGGCCGGGTTGACGCTTTACGTCCGCTTCGCGTTAGACTAACCCGCAGTCATTATTAATCAAACGGGCCGACCTGAAGGTCGGCCCCTACTACTATCGAAAACCGGATTTGCTCCAAGCCCGTTACGAAACTATAATAAAATAAGGGATTGTGTCAACTGCCCTCCGTCATCGCGACCGACCGTCCGCCTCGTTCAGAGGCGGGGAAGGGTGGCGATCTTTAATGCTCCCTTTCGCCTGCGACGAAAGGATCGCAAAGCGACGGCATATTCCGCTTCGGATTCCTGCATTTACGCGGAGAAAACTCCTTCCCCTCAACGAGAAGTCCGTCTGATTATGAGATTGTTCCCTTCGATCACCCTTCGGAGCCACGCAAGCCTTGGGCTTGCTCGCAATGACAAAAAGGTCTAAGCTGCTATTTCTTGATTCCTTTGATCCCCCTGAATCCCCCTTACTAAGGGGGAACTAAAGGGGGATTACCACCCCACGCGTCCGTTCCACGACCGCGCGGGGACCCGACCGTTAGCGTAGCACGACGACTTTTGTGCGTGCCGAGTAACCCTCGGTTGAAACCCGTGCAAAATAGACACCTTGTGGAAGCGTTGGCGTGTTCCAGATACCTTTAGGGAATGTACCTTAATTATCCTCCCCCTTGATGGGGGAGGGTTAGGGTGGGGGTGAGTTTCTCACCCCACGGGGTAACTTCGTTCCCCAGCGGGGACCCCGATTAGGGGTATTAAATCTAAATCCCTGTTCTGCGATCTTTT